>CBFCZJ010000092.1:0-11794 GCA_965602445.1 uncultured Desulfobacterales bacterium
TTTACAGAGGGCAACATCAAGCATTTTTTAAAAACCCTGAAGAATATCGACTTGGTCTCCGTAGGAACCACCAAACAGGGAACGACCATTACGCCCAAGGGGGAAAAATTTCTCTATTACCTAAGTATGGCGTTGAATTGAGCTCGCCTGCAGTTTCCCGCATGAAGGGTTGTTTCTTTCAGCCCCAGCACTGAAGCTCCATGAGCTGCGCCCGGCTCCTTTTCACCGATCCTGCCTGAATGGTTTCCAGGCCTCCTTTCAAATCCTGCAAATGCTTCCCCCCGCTTGTTTCGACACCCGGAAGCGCATCAGCGTCTCCTCCCTTGCAAGGAATCGAGTTTTGGGGGCTAGTACAAACCTGAAAAAATTGGCCTGAATTGTGCATGAATTTTCCGATGTGGCGATGGCTGAACTGACAACCGATCACGCAAGGAGATGTTATGGGCGACAGAATGTTTACGAAAGTGATTCAGATTGCATTCGTGGTGAGGGATCTCGATGCAGCCGTAGGGACATATTCTAAAGTATACGGTATAGGTCCCTGGAAAATTTCCGAAATCAGCTCAAATACCGTTGAAGACCTATACAAGCATGACAGCAGGACGGATTTTTCCTACCGGGTGGCCATGTGCGATATCGGGGATCTTGAATGGGAGCTGGTGCAGCCGCTGGACGACGGCAGCATCTACTCGGACTTTCTCAAGGAGAAGGGGCCGGGTCTTCACCACGTGGCATTCGCGACCGACGATTACGACAAGGCCGGCGATGCCATGCGGTCTGGGGGGAAACGGGTCCTGTCAAGCGGCAACTGGGATGGCCTCCGATTCGCACATTTTGACACCGAGGACGACCTCGGTTTTGTCTTGGAGCTTTTCAAATTTCCGGATCGATGACTGCTCCCGGCCAGCCGGCCTTCGGCGGCAAATGCGACATGGAGAAGGATATGAGAATCCTTTTGGCCTATGACGATTCCAACGCAGCAAAAGCTGCTGTGCAGGTAACCGAGGAGCATGCCAAGGCATTCGCCGGCTATGTATACGTGGTCCGTTCGATGAGTGCAGACCTGGACCACAGGCAGCTCGAAAAGGCACGACGGGAACTTGAAGAGGCATGCGCGGTTTTTCAGGGAGCCGGAATCGAGGCTGAGGCGCGCCTGCTGGTTCACGGATTGGGTCCCGGTGAAGATATCGTAAAATTTGCCCAAGAACAGAGCATCGATCAGATCGTCATCGGAATCAAGAAAACATCGCGGGTGGGAAAGCTCCTGCTAGGTTCCAATGCCCAGTATATCATTCTCAATGCGCCCTGCCCGGTCACGACGGTGAGATAGGCCGCAACTCCGGCGGGCAAGCTCGGGGAAGATCCGCAAGTGCCACGCCTGAAAAGCGGAAAAGCTCGGCAGCGCCGACCCATACCCAGGATGAAATTCCCAAGGGGCGTTTTGCACCATCTTTTTGACTATCCGGCATCCGGCTTACCGAAAAAACCGTTATGTGGGTTCGGTCAGGAGTATTCCACCGGCTTTCCGTTGATCCGAAGCCGGGGCCGCTGCGGCTTTTCTTCTTCCAGTTCGACGACATCGTTGCTGTGGCCGACCAGGGGCGGGTATTTCATTCGCAGGCGGCCGAAATCGAAGGTCTCCAGGCACGTCTTGAGCATTTCAAGCTCCCGCGCCGTGTCTTCGTCCATCGAGGGACTGCGCAGGGCCTCTCCCACCAGGCGGTTGTATCGCTTCCGAATCGCCGTTTCGATGCAGTGGCGGCTCACGTCGAGGCGGATGCACACTTCTTTGCTCATCGGGTTCACTTTCGCTGAACAATCATTGACAAAACCCCCATGACCCAATAAAAAGGCGCCCGTGGATTTTTCACGGATCCGCTGCATGTATCAAGGGAAAGGAGGGATGGACCATGTATGTTCCCCGATATATGTTTTTCACCAAAGGGGTGGGGGTCGACAAGGAAAAATTGTCCTCCTTCGAGCTGGCGCTTCGCAATGCCCGAATCGCACACTTGAACATCGTGACCGTTTCTTCCATTTTTCCGCCCCACTGCCACATCATCGACATCGAAGAGGGGCTTCGGCACCTGGAGCCCGGCGAAATCACCCATTGTGTCATGGCCCGGGAGCAGAGCAGGGAGCCGGGCAGACGGTTGGTGGCCGCCATCGGTCTGGCCCTGCCGGCTGAAAAGGGACACTATGGATACCTCTCAGAGCACCACGGCTTCGGGCAGACCGAGCGCGAGGCCGGTGAATACGCCGAGGACCTTGCCGCCACCATGCTCGCCAACACCCAGGGCGTGGAGTTCAATCCGGAAAAGGACTACGACGAGCGCCGCGAAGTCTATCAGATGAGCGGCAAGATCGTCGAATCGGACCACTTCAGCCAGGCGGCCCTGGGGGCTGAAAGCTACCTCTGGACGACGGTCATTGCCGTGGCTGTTTTCGTCAAATAGTTTTTCCGGCAGACGATTCAGGCTGGGTCGGATTTGCCCGGAAACAATCCCTCCTGCAAGGGGCGGTGCCGATGCCGCCCGCCGGAAAAACCTGAAAAAGATCGGGCACTGACTTTTCTGCACTCCTTAAACCTCGAACTGACGTTTTGGACGGTATCGAGATGACCAGGCCGCAATGGGTCAACTTTGGGGGAGCAGACGTGCCGAATGCTTCTTTCGAAGCGGCCCGGTGCGTGGTGCTTCCCTTGTGCCATGAAATTTCTCCGTCTTATGGAGAAGGGAGCCGGTACGGACCGCTTCACATCCTGGAAGCGTCGGCCCAACTCGAACGGCTGGACGAAGAGACGCTCTGGGACTGGGGGAGCCTGCCGATTCACACTCTCCAGCCCTTGTTTCCCCCGGACGATCCGCAGCAGGCGGTTTCCGAGATGAAAACCGCTGCTGCGCGGGTATTTGCGGACAAGAAGTTTTTGCTCGGCCTCGGGGGGGATCATGCCGTTTCCATTGGAACCATCGCCGCGGCCGCAGAGGCTTATCCCGGCCTCGGCGTGCTTCAGATCGACGCTCACCTGGACCTGAGAAACGAGTGGAACGGCAGCCGGTTCAATCACGGATGCGTGATGCGCAGAGTTGCAGACGACCTGGGTCTGTTCATTCTGCCGGTCGGCATCCGCGCCGTTTGCCCCGAGGAGCTCGAAGTCCTTTCCAGGAAAAAGATCTCTCCGGTCTATGCCCACCGGATCGATTCTGCCGATGAGTCATGGATGGCCGGGCTCTTCGCTGCGCTTCCCCAGGACGTGTATCTGACCGTCGACCTGGACGGCCTGGATCCGTCGCAAGTCCCTGGCACCGGGACTCCGGAACCGGGGGGACTTTCCTACCGGCAGGTCGTTTCCCTGATCCGCGGTCTTTGCCGGGAGAAAAACGTGGTGGCTGCCGACGTCGTGGAACTGGCTAAAATCGAGGGAAGTCAGGTCTCGGAGTATACTGCGGCCAGAATCGCCCAGAAGATCATCACCCATCGGTTCCGGCTTTGAAGGCAGTCTCACAATCCTGGACCTCAGGGGCTACGGTGTCGACCCAGGCCCACCGAACGGTCCCGTCATCTTGGGACATCTGTAAAAATCCTTCCGAAAGGCAATAGCGAAGCGTTCTGGCAATCTGCGCTGCATCATAGGATGCAGAAGGCGGCGCCGCGATCCTGCCGGCCAGCTTTTCCAGGGCCGAATCCGAAGCCACCTGTCCGCATCCGTTTTCCCAGGCCCCGTTTTCCTCGATGCTTCGGTGCATCATCAGATCGTGGATGACCACCGTGTGCTCGAGCCGGGTCAGGGGCCAAACCGTTTCCGCCGGCCCCCGGCCCGATCGCCGGAGCGTGTCGAGCTCCTGCAGGTATTGGTCGAACTTTTGTTCCCACCGGACAACGATGCGATCGAGCATGGACGCCGGAACCGCTTTGGTTTCCGTTACCGCGCGGTTGGCGTGGTACATCCGCCAGTCGTCGGTCAGGATTTTGATCCCGTAGTCCGCGGCGCGTTCGGCCACCTCGGTGCCGGGAAACGGGGCAAGCAGGTGAAAACCGAAGGTGGCTCCCATCTGTTGCAACCGATCGGCAAAGGCTGCGGTTTTTTTCAGCGTTTCAGGCGTTTCTCCGGGCAGGCCGAGAATGAACGAAACCTGCGGGGTGATCCCGGCCTCCACACAGCAGCCGATCGCCTCCACCGCCTGAGACGGGGTGATTCCCTTGCGCGCGGTTTTTAAAATTTCCGGATCGGCGGACTCCACCCCGAAGCTGAGGGTGTGGCATCCGGCTGCCGCCAGTTCGGCCGCCAGATCCGGCGTGACCGTGTCGACCCGGGCAAAAGAGGTCCAGGAAAGGCAAAGCCCTTTTTTGCTGATTTGCCGGCAAACCCTGGTGCAATGGCCGGAATCGGCGGTAAACAGATCGTCTGCCAGGTTGATCTGGTGAAATCCGTATCGGCTCAACTCGCCCATCTCTTCGACGATGCCTGCCGGGTCCCGGTATCGGACCCGGGGGCCGACCATTTTTCTGCCCACGCAGAAGATGCAGGCATGCGGACACCCCCTGCTGGTGATCATGCTCACCGGAAGCCCCAGCGCGCGGTATCTTCCCAGGTCGAGGTGCCTGCGGGCCGGGGGCGCCATGGCGCGAAGATCGACCCGATGCCGTGGAAACCCGTTGTCTGCGATCCTGTCGTCCCTTCTCCAGACAAGGCCGGAAACATGCGAAAAATCAGCGCCGGCGGCCACGGCCCGGGCAAGATCGACGAGGGTGTTCTCCCCCTCGCCCTTGGCCACGCAGTCCAATGCCGGAAGGGCGCGCAGGGTTTTTTCCGCGGCGAAGCTGACATGGGGCCCGCCCATGACGGTCAGCACATCCGGTGCCATCTGTTTCAGGTCCCTGACGATTTTTGCCGCGTCCAAAAAGGTCATGGTCACGCAGGTGATTCCAGCGATCTGCGGATCGAACCGGTGAATCGCCGCTTCCAGATCCACCGGCCGATAGGGATGGACCACATAGTCGCAAACGGCCGCCTCGATCCCGGCCTGTTCCAGGGCGGCGGCCAGCACCGCCAACGACAGAGGAGGAGAGGGGGTCTCTGAGATCGGATACGGTGGATTGATCAGCAGTACCCGCATGCAATCTTTCCTGTTGGGTTTCGGGCAAGAATCCGCTTATATCCGGAACCGTGGAGGCTGACAAGGGGGGGCTGTGTTGAAATGCACCGTCGGGGTATGGTAATAAAGTCCCTGCTATTCTGGTTTTTACCGGATATGCCGGTCCGGCCGACCGACGGGCGCTTTTCGGCCGATTTCCCTGCCAGACCCGAGGGGCCTGTACCGCACCTCCCGTCTGCAGCGAATTTTCCGGCGAAAACAACCGTTAGCAGGAGCCGAAATGCCACCGAGACCATACCTGGTTCGAGCCTTAGCCGCGATCACCCTCCTGATATCAGCCGCACTGCCGGCGGGATGCGGCACTGCCCCGCAGATCTTCTCGAGGGTGTCCCACCAGTCGATCGCCCTTCAGGCAGGCGATCTCGAAGCCCATGGCCTGGCTTTTATCACCCCCTCGACCGTGACCGGCCAGGAAGAGGAAAAGCAGGCCGTTGCCCTTACCTTCGCCGAGGTCCTGATCCGCAAGCGGCCCGGTATTCGCTGCCTGCCCCTGTCCAAAACCCTCAGCGCCGTCAACCGGGCGGGTTTTGCCGAGGAATACCAGCGAATGTTCAACGAATACCGGGACACCGGTATCTTCGACCGGGAAACGCTTAAAAAGGTCAGCGAGGTCACCGGAACCCAGTATCTGGCCCAGCTCAAGCTTCAGGGCTTTTCCCAGGGCGCCACAGAGCGGCTGGGCGTGTTCGGTCTTCGCATCATGGAAACCAAGTATGCCACCCTTCGTCTTTTCTTTCAGATCTGGAACGCCGCAGAAGGCACCATCGTCTGGGAGGGGATTCAGGAGCTGAACTATTCGGTAGAGTCCATCGACGAGCGGACCGTTACGCTGCAGACCGTCATCGAAAAGGCGGCGGAAAACCTGGTCGGCCGTCTTCCTGCGCCCGCAGCCTAATACGGGATTCAACTCCGCTGCTGGTCGGCGGGATTCAAAATTCCATATTTCAGATTCAGGCCCCGTCGCTGGCCGGCTGCGTCGCAAAACGGTCCGTTCTTTACCCGAATGCATATTCGGTGCTTGCCGGTTTACCGATCAAGAAAGGAGCCTTATGAACCGCTTGCGATTTTGCGTCATTTTTTTTGGCGTTTTGTTGTCGGCTGCGGCGGCCGCACCTGCTGCCGCGGTGGCAGCCGATTCGATTTCACTGTCAGAAGGCCAGACCGTCTATGTGGCGGGATACTCCCATATATACAGCGGCGACCGCGAACGGCCGATGCTGCTGGCCGTGACCGTGAGCATCCGAAATACCGACCCGGTCCGGGCCATCGTCGTCAACTCGGTCGACTACATCGATTCGGGAGGAAAGCTGGTGAAGCAGTACGTGACCGAACCGGTCGTTGTCGGACCCATGGGGTCGATCCGATACGTGGTGCCCGAATCGGACAAGGTCGGAGGGTCCGGGGCCAATTTCGTGGTCCGATGGAAGTCTTCCAAACCGGTGAATCCCCCGATCATCGAGTCGATCATGATCGGCACCAAGATGCAGCAGGGGATCTCTTTTACCTCCCGCGGTCATGCTATCCTGGAGCACCACGATTGATGAAATCCCAGTCTCGATTGGAGCCGGTTCGCATACCGGCAGCAAATGATCCATTTCGCGGCATGATGGATCCCGAAAGTTGAGGGAAAACGATGCTCCTTTCACGCAGGTGGATGCAGGCGGCGGTCGCTGCGCTTTTGCTGCCGGCCTTTGCTGCGCCGGTGCCGGCTGCAGCCGATTCCGTTCAACAGGTTTTCACGATTTCCAGCGAGACTGCCGAGGAATGGAGCGGGAAAGCAACGGTTAGAATCGACGGGGCAGCCGCCGCGACAATCGATGTGGCGGCGGGGCCTGCGAAGGATTCCGTGCAGCCGGCGGAGGAAGGCGGCCGGCAAGGGCGGTATCCCGAAGGCCATTTCGCTGAAAATCTCTACGCCTACGAGCCGATGTATTTTCTATACGGCCGTGATCCGGAAAATGGCCGATTTCAGCTCAGTTTGAAGTTTCGTTTCCTGGACACCGCCGAACCCGATGCCCATGAATGGATCCCGCTTCAGGGGTTTTTTTTCGGATACACCCAGACCTCCCTATGGGACCTGGCCGCCTCCTCCAAGCCGTTTGAAGACACCAGCTACATGCCCGAACTGTTCTATCTGCGGCAGGATATTTCCTTTCGCCCCGGTGGGGGGGTGACCCGGGTCGACTTTCAGGCCGGAGTTCAGCACGAGTCCAACGGCCAGGCCGGCGAAGCGTCCCGAAGCCTGAACATCGCCTATATCCGTCCAACCTTGTTTTTCGGGAATCTGGGCGGATACCATCTCGAGGTTTCCCCGAAGATCTGGATCTATGTCGGAGATTTGAGCGAAAATCCGGATATCTACCGGTACCGGGGATACTTCGATCTGCATATCGACTATGGGAGCGACGACGGCTGGAAGTTTGCCTCGATGTGGCGCAAGGGCACGGAAGGGTCCAAAGGCAGTGTTCAACTCGACGTGACCTACCCCCTGGGCCGGCTCTTCTTCGACAACCTGGACTTCTTTCTCCACGGTCAGCTTTTCTCCGGCTACGGAGAAAGCCTGCTGCACTACGACCAGTCAGACACCCGGTTTCGGCTGGGAGTGGCGGTGTACCGGTAGCGGCACGGCTGGGGGGTGCAACTCGCATAGGGCATAGGGCATAGAGCATAGGGCACGGTTTTTTTAAAGCCTCTCGGTGTTCCAGCGCTCTTTGCCCCTTGGCTTTTCGCTATGCGCTATGCGCCATGCCCTATGCATATTCCAGCTTAGCGGCTCAGCAGCTAAAGGCTCTATTTTTTCACCGCCTCGCGGAAGGCGGTCAGGGCGTCGTCGATGTCTGCGGCTGTGAGGGGGTGATGGGTGACGGCGCGGATCTGCTGGGGCCCGGAGGCGAGGCACAGGGTGCCCAGCGACTTGAGACGGTCTACCAGCTTCGGTGCGGTCATGCCCGTTTCGCGGGTGTCGATAAAGACGAGATTGGTGCGGACCCTTTCCAGCGCAACGGCAAGGCCCTCGATCCCGGCGAGGCCTGCGGCCAGTCGTTTCGCGTTTTGGTGGTCTTCCTCCAGCCGGTCCACCATGCGTGTCAACGCCACAAGACCGGCGGCGGCAAGAACGCCGGCCTGGCGCATCCCCCCCCCGAGCAGCTTCCGGGTCCGACGGGCCTCCGCCACGAACGCGCTGCTTCCGCATACCATGGAGCCGACCGGCGCTGAAAGGCCTTTGCTGAGGCAGAAGCTTGCCGAATCGGCAGGGGCGACGAGTTCGGCCGGCGTCGTACCCAAGGCCACGGCGGCGTTGAAAATCCGCGCACCGTCGACGTGGAGCTTGAGGCCGAGCCCGTGGGCCAGGTTTCCGGCCTCGGTCATGTACCCGGCGGTAAGAGGGCTTCCGTTGCACCGATTATGGGTGTTTTCCAGCACCAGCAGGCGGCTTCGGGGAAAATGAACGTCGTCTGCACGGACAGCGGCGGCCACCGTATCCAGATCCACGGTGCCGTCCGGACGGTTGGGAACCGTTCTTGGATGGATGCCGCCGACAGCGGCGGAACCCGCCTGCTCGTAATAGAAGATGTGGGCCTGGTCTCCCAGTATCATCTCGTCACCACGGCCGCAGTGAACCAATAGGCTCACCAGATTGGCCATGGTGCCTGAGGCGACAAAAAGTGCGGCTTCCTTGCCGAGGCGGGCTGCGGCCGCCTCCTCCAATTTTCTGACTGTCGGATCCTCGCCGAACACGTCGTCTCCGACCTCGGCGTCGGCCATGGCTTTTCTCATTTCCCGGGTCGGCCTCGTCACGGTGTCGGATCGTAGATCGACAATGGGCATATCATCCCCCTGTTGCGGATGCGGATCTTAGTGGACGGCATCCCGCCCGGGGAGCAGAGGCGGGCTTTTCCCCAAAACCCCCGGCCCTTTCCGGCCGATTGCCGAATTTGTAGGGAACCGATACTGAAAAACAGCCGCGGGTGCAAGGGGCAATGCCATGCAGTCGGTTTTGACCAGAGGCTTGTTCAAAAAAGGCGGAGGCCCGTCTTTGGGCCTCCGCCATTTCCAATGAACCGATTTTTTTCACTCCAGAAGACGATTATCCGCCGATATGCGGGTTTTTAAAGGGTTGTCCTGCAAAAACAATTCTATACATGTCCTCCGTAAATGCCGGGCTGTTCGCGCCGGCTCCTTGCCCACGGTGTGGTCGGATAGTCTTCCGGGGAAGTCACCGAAGAGGCTGAAATGTCCTGCTGGCGCTCCTCTTCTCCTTCCCTGACACGGTCTCTGCATTCTCCGATGCATTCTCCGGTAATATCTCTTTTCAGGATGTCTTCCATAGTCAGACCTCCTTTCGATCTTGCTTTGGTTGCCTTTTTCAAAGTTTGGCTTTATCTTGACCTACTTTGATAACCTAACGATGCACCTGAATCTGTCAAGGACGGACCATATTCATGAGCGGGTACGGAACCCACAGCAACGTCGTCGTTTTCGTGGACGATGCCGACAGGGCCTTTGAAGAGACGACGGCGCTTGTGGCTTCGGTCCTGGACGGCGCCGGGGCAGCGATGTTCGAACGGCTCTTTGCCGATGTCCGGGCGATGTTCGAAGGGCGATATCCGGGCTACCGGGCGTCCAACACGCGCTACCATGATTTTGCCCACACGGCCTCGGTGGTTCTGGCAACGGCCAGGCTTTTTCACGGGTGCAAGATGGACGGGGCGTCGTTTTCACCCGAACGAATCCTCTTGACCCTGATTGCCGCCTTCTTTCATGACACCGGACTGATCCAGACCGAGGACGACCGGCACGGATCCGGGGCCAAATACACCGTGGGTCACGAGGAGAGAAGCATCCTCTTTTTCCGGCAATATCTGGCAGAGAAAAATTTTTCTGCAAAGGAAATCGAAAACGGCGCCAATTTCATCCGCTGCACCATTTTGGACAGCCAGCCCCAGTCCATCGCCTTTCTCGATGAAGAGTCCAGAACCTGTGGATACATCCTGGGCTCGGCCGATCTCCTGGCCCAGATGGCCGACCGCCTCTATCTGGAAAAACTCCTTTTGCTGTTCAAGGAGTTTCAAGAGGCCCGCCTGCCCGGGTTCGACTCCGAACTCGACCTTCTTCTCAAGACAAAAGACTTTTATACGCTCATCGCCGAAAAGCGGTTGAACGAGGATCTGGGCGGGGTGAAGGTCCACATGCGGTCCCATTTCAGGTACTGGTTCAACCTCGACGCCGACGTGTACTCTGCGGCGATCTCCAGAAACATCCAATACCTGGAATCGGTTGTCGAGCATTGCCGGGATTGCTTCGAATGCTATCTGGCGCACCTGCGCCGGGGCGGGATCGCCGAGCAGATCAAGGCGGAACGATCGAGAAAAAGAAAAAAATAAATGGTAGGATCCCTCTAAAGCCGTGTAGCGCCTGAGAGAGACTCTACCCGACGGCCTGCCCGGCGGGCGCACAATCTGCCCGGCCGATCATTCTGCCGCCCAGTATCGCCCCAACCGCATGGAGTGCACAGTTCTATGTGTGCTTTTGCACAGAAATCTATGCAGTTTTCCCTCCGCTAAATATCTAATTCCCTGATTCCATGGGACGAATCGATCCGGCACGGATTTTGGATTAAAAATGGCCCTTTCCAAACAAAAACCGGGGCCGATTAAAATGCCGCTGACCTATGATGTAGTCGATGACATTCTGGTGATCCAGACAGGTGGGAAGTGGGGGTTTCCCGCATTAAAGAAGACGCTGCATACGGCGGTAAAAACATTGGGCCGCCGCCGCTTGAACGGGGTGCTGCTCGACGACAGAAACGCGAAATTCACCGGCTTTCGCGACAATTTTGCCGAGATGGCCCGCTTTCACCATCGGCTCTCCGACCGCATCGGGAAAAAAATGGCGGTGCTCGTCTCCGACGACCTGCAATACGGCATGGCCAGAATGTCTTCTGCCATCCATTCGCTGCACGGCATCGACGTAGAACCGTTCCGGGACAAGGAAAAAGCCTGGGCGTGGCTTGCCGGCCGAAGATGAGGGCAGGCGCAAAAAACGCCAGGCGACTCCGCCCCTAAAGGAAGAGGCGGAGTCCATCGGCTTCTTCACTGCGTTTTTCTCCATTTCTCGGGTTGGATTATTGACTGGAGGGGTCACCGGAGTTCTTTGCGGGCCGCCTCGAAGGCATTGCGAAGGTCCTCCATGGCTTCCTCGACGCCCTCACGCATCTGTCCCATTCCCTCCTCTCCCTTTTCGCGAAACCGGGAGAATTCGTCCTTTGTCTTTTCCCAGTTGTCTTCGGCCTGATCGAGGTTCCGCCGGAACGCATCGTTTGCCTTTTGGCCGCCTTCTTTCGCCTGTTCGGCCATCTGATCGATGCCCTCGCGGATCTCGGAAAGCTCCCGGTCGATCCGTTCGCCGAACGACTCGAAGCTTTCCGCCGCCGCCGGGGCCGCCGGCAGGGCGATCAAGACAGCGGCAACAAGGCACCCAAAAATAACGCTGAACCTTCCGGTCGTTTTCATATCCAATCTCCTCTCGTGGTTGTCGGTTCAGGAAAAGCCGATTTCGTGCAAGACAGCTATCACTTTCTTTATTCCTGATCTGAGCCCTTTTGCGATTGCCTTCGGAAAAAAACCGCCAGGAATGCG
>CBFCZJ010000093.1:0-11680 GCA_965602445.1 uncultured Desulfobacterales bacterium
AAACCGGAGTTCGAGTCTCCGTGGGACCACCAAAGAGAAGAATGGGGTCGTCGGGAAGCCGGCGGCCTTTATTTGTGGGCGGTCTAAAACGTCCCGCTTTAAAGTGCCGAAGATCTGCGCCCCACACGACAAAACAAGCTACTTACAATTTTTTGAGTTCTTCTACGGATCCCTCCGGCATTGATCGGCTACGATTCGCCAGAGGCCGGTAACAGGATGAACACCTTGAACACCATCTTCCCCGAAATGATCGCCGCGCCGGACTTGGTACAATTTCGCCCGGCACAACTGCAGATCCGCAGATAATATCCACACCAGATCGGGATTTCTGCTGCAGATCCGCGCTTCCGACAGTTCTGAAAAACGGATTTGGGTTACGCTTTGTTAAATGGGTTTCGGGGTTTCAAAAGTTCTATTCTTTAGCGCCATTTTAAACCAGCCACATAACTTAATTTCGCTGCCGACTCTTCGGATTCGGCTCCCTATTCAATACGAGTGCGATAGAGGCGCAAGCTGTTTGAAACCACCGAAATGCTGCTCAGCGCCATGGCCAAGGCCGCCAGGATCGGGTGAAGCTGCCGGAGCATCATCGGAAACGCCTCCCACGGCGCAAGAACACCCGCTGCCACCGGGATCAGGACCGTGTTGTAGACAAAGGCCAGAAACAGGTTCTGGCGGACGGTGCTCATGGTCTTTCGGCTGATCCGGATCGCGCGAGGAATTCCGGCCAGGCTTCCGCTCGATAAAATCACGTCGGCCGTCTCGATGGCCACGTCGGTTCCGGTGCCAATGGCCATGCCCGTATCGGCCTGGGCCAGGGCCGGAGCGTCGTTGATGCCGTCGCCCACCATGCCGACGCGGGCGCCGGCCTCCTGCACCTCCTTGACTTTGCCGGATTTTTCTTCCGGCTGGACCTCTGCGAGAATATCGTCGATGCCGACCTTCTCACCGATGGCGCGCGCGGTCTGGGCATTGTCGCCGGTGAGCATTGCCACCTTCATCCCCTGCCGGTGGAGCTGCTCGATGGCTCCGGCGGACTCGGGCTTAAGAGTGTCGGCCACTGCGATCAGGCCCAACACCTCGTGTCCGCCGGCCACCACCATCACAGTTTTTCCCTGTGCCTGAAGCGACTCGATGCGATCCGCGGTCTTCTCATCGTCGAGTTCGCCTCCGGTGAACCATTTCGGCTTGCCGATCTTGACGACCCGGCCGTCTACCTCGGCTTCCACGCCGAAGCCGCCGCTGGCCTTGAAACCTTCCGGATCCTGCAAAGCGATTCCCCGGGTCTTTGCCTCGTCAACAATGGCTCTGCCCAGGGGGTGTTCGGATCCCTTTTCGGCCGAAGCGGCCAGAAAAAGGAGCCGCTGCGGGTCCTTGCCTTCTACGGCCAGAGGAACGACGTCGACCACCGCCGGCTTTCCTTCGGTGATCGTGCCGGTCTTGTCCAGGATGATCGTATCGAGCTTGGTGGCATTTTCCAGGGCCTCTCCCTTTTTGAACAGAATGCCCCACTCGGCCCCCTTGCCGGTGCCGGCCATGATCGCCGTGGGGGTGGCCAGTCCCAGTGCGCACGGGCAGGCGATCACCAAAACGGCCACCATGCGGATCATGGACGGGACGAACTCCCCGGTAACCCCCCACCAGATGCCGAAGGTGGTCAGGGCGATGAGAATGACGCCGGGCACGAACACGGCGGCCACCCGGTCTGCCAGGGCCTGGATCGGGGCCTTGCTTCCCTGGGCTTCCTGGACCAGCTTGATGATCTGGGCCAGTGCCGTGTCCTTGCCCACCCGCGTGGCTTCAAATCGGATCAGGCCCTCCCCGTTGATGGTGCCGCCGATCACCGTATCCCCGGGCTTTTTGTCCACGGGGAGCGGCTCCCCGCTGAGCATCGACTCGTCCACCGAGGAGTTTCCCTTGATAACGGTGCCGTCCACCGGTACCCGTTCGCCCGGGCGGACCAGCAGGATGTCGCCTTTTTCGACCCGGGTCAGGGGGATCTCTTTTTCTTCCCCGTCGACGAGAACCGTCGCGGTATTGGGCTGCAGGCCGATCAGTTTCCGAATGGCCCCGCCGGTTTTGCCCTTGGTGCGGGCTTCCAGCAGTTTTCCGAGCTTGATCAGGGTGATGATCACTGCCGCGGTTTCGAAATAGACGTGATCGCCGATGGCGGAAAACAGCAGAACGCCTACGGAATAAAAATAGGCCACCGAAGAGCCGAGCGCGATGAGTACGTCCATGTTGGCGCTCTTGTTGCGCAGGCTCTTGTATCCGCCCACGTAGTAGTCCCAGCCGGTGTAGAATTGAACCGGAGTGGCCAGGGCGAAAAACAGCCAGTTGACCCAGGCCGCGTGGCTCCAGGCGCCGATGAGGCTGAAATCCCGAAGCATGCTCAGGGCAAAAAGCGGAAAGGCAAACACCACTCCGACGGCGAACTTCCGGGTCTGATCCCGAATCTCCGCCTCCCGGGCGGCCTGCTCGGCGTCCTGCTCGTCTCCGGTTTCGTCGGGGGCGATGGCGCCGTAGCCGGCCTTTTCGACCGCCCGGACCAGGTCTTCGACTGTGGCCAGGCCCGGGATATACTCGGCGCTGGCCCGTTCGGTGGCGAAGTTGACCGATGCCTCGATGACGCCGGTAACCTTGCGGTTGAGCGCCCGCTCGATGTTGGCCGCGCAGTTGGCGCAGGTCATTCCGGTGACGGCCAGTTCCACCTTGGCGGTGGGCACGCCGTAGCCGGCTTTTCGGATTCCGCCCACCACATCATCGACGGAAAGCTGTTCCGGATCGAAAGAGACCGTGGCTTGCTCCCCGGCGAAGTTGACATAGGTGTCGTCGACGCCGGGAAGTTTTTTCACGGAGCGTTCGATATTCTGCGCGCAGCTTGCGCAGTGCATGCCGGTAACCGGCAGGGAGATGGTTTCGGTTGTCATCTGTACACCGCCTTTCGGGGAGGGCCGCCGGCAGGAAGGCTGTTTCTGCAAGGGCGCCTCGTCGCCGGCGTCTCTTATTCGGTGATTATTCCACTTTCCATCGGAACGTGCGCTCCGGCACGCCCGCAATGTCTTTGATGGTCAGGGTCACTTCGCCCGTGTCGGAGGGAAGCGCAGAAAAATAAAGTACGCCGCGGCGGTGGTGCCCGCCGGGGCCGGACCCCTCCCACTGTTCCGGCCGAAGAACACTACCGCTGTCGGTTTCAAGTACGCTGACCGTCTTTAAATCCTGGCTCAGGGCGACCGAATGGGTGTTGAGACGGATTTCGAACCGGGCAGTCTTTCCTTTTTCCACTTCCCGCGGCACTACGTCGACCCGAACACCGTTTTCATTGCTCGTCTGCCGTTCGTAGTCGGAGGCGTTGGCGGGCGCGGCAACAGCGGCCGCCAGCAACGCGGCAACGGCAACCAGAATGACTGTTTTTGATCGACGAGCTTTCATCTTTGCGATCTCCTTTCAGGCAAGGCCTTTTTTTCCATGTCCGAACCGCGTCACCGAAGAGCCGCGGCGAACGGGACGTCGTTTGTTTTCAACTGTCGGGCCATCAGCGCGATACCGGCAACGTTGAAAAGCACGCCGGTTGCAAAAAATTCCACCTGATAGCGCTCCAGGCCGGCCGCTGCCGCAGACAGAAAGGGAAGTCCGATGAGGGGAAGAAAGACGGCAAGATAATGGGAGCAGCAGGCTGCCATGGCCGCCGTGGACATGCCGCCGGAGGCAGCCACGCTTGTGTTGGCCGCATGCAGTCCTTTTCCCCGGAGACTTCGTCGCAGGGCCACATACAGCGATACCTGAACCCCCAGCCCTGCGGCCAGGGCGGCCAGCCACCACCGGTAGTCGAGAAACTGCATCCGGGCATTGTACCAGTCCGAAGTGAGAGTGATCAGCCCCAGGTAGAAGATCACCGCCGCGGCCACGGTGACAATGCCGTAATAGACCGGCTTCATCCGGAATCGCTGCCGCTGGAGAAGATGGATGTTCTTCTTTTTGTCTGAGACCCTGTAGCCGGCTTCCTCGACAGCGGACCGAAGATCCTTGCTGCCGACGATCTCCGGATCATAGACGACGGAAGCCGATTCTGCGTTCAGATCCACTGAGATCGACACCACGCCGGGCAATGCTGAAATGGCGTCCTCGATTCTGCCGACACACCCCTTGCAGGTCATGCCGCGGATGGCCAGTTCGCTCTGCGCCGTCCCTTCTGCGGCCCGTTTCAGATCAGATGCATGCAGACCCTTGCTCGATTCGTCGTCGCTGCAGCACCCGCGTTTACCTGAGCCTTGTATATTTCTTTCCTTCATTGCATTCGGCATGGGCTTTCCTCCGGTTGCCGCATTCAAGTCATTTCTCTTTCGATTTGTTTTTGTTGCCGTCATTTGTCTCAAGCACAATCTATGCCACATTGTGGTAGTTTCAAGGAGCAGCTGCAATGACCGGAGCAGGGCGGTATCGAAAAGGCAAGCGGAAGACGAGGGGCGGGTAAAAACTTCCCGGTTTGGGGAGATTCAACCGGAACACGCGGGTAATCTCGATACGCCCGGGGTTGCAAGGCGACCCCGTTGAGAGGGAACGCAAACGAAATATATAGGCGGTAAAATAATTTTAACCATGATTTCAAAATTTTACACTCTTCAGGAGTCTGGCCGGCACGAACATTGCTGCCACAATGTGGTACTGGACAACTTTCACCATCCATCAGCCGAAGGAGGAACATCATGCACTGCTGCAACTCCCAAACGGTTCGACCCCGAACGGAAAAAGACGTCGATCCCCTCACTGAGCCGGTGTGCCCGGTGTGTGGAATGGAGGTCAAAAACCCGAAGCCAAAACTGGTGGCCAACTACCATGGCCGGAAGGTCTATTTCTGCGCCGATGCCTGCCGGAAGAAGTTCTGGCGGCGCCCGGAGCGTTGCTTGGCCAGTGCAAGCGGTACGATGCCGAAAAAAAAGGGGATCTGGCAGCGGTATTTGCAACGTCTCACCAAGGCCACCGGCGGCCAAGAGATCAAGTGCCACTGATCCGCCCGCTGTTGCAGGCGACTTTCAGAAGCGGTGAACCTTGCCGGGGCAGGCGAACACCTCAAAAAACAGTTCCCGTGCGGCGGTCATCCTCCGGACGGACACTGAATGCAAAGAGAGGAAGAAGGACCCATGAACGGAATCGGAACACTCCCGATAGATTCGTCGTACGTTTCGGACATTTTCGGTTCTTCCGTAACGATAGCTCATCAACGGCGGGCACCTTCGCCCGCTGTGGAAAGGATCAAAACCATGGAAAAGAAATCGTTTCAAATCGCCAATATATCCTGCGGCCACTGCGTGGCTGCCATTCAAAGAGAACTGGGCGAAGTGGATGGGATCGTCCGGATCGACGGCGACCCGGACGCAAAGTCCGTCACGGTCCAGTGGGAGTCGCCGGCAACAGAAACTGGAATCAAAGAGAAACTCACGGAGATCGGCTATCCGGCCAACGCCTGACCGCGGGCGCTGTCCGGCGATGCCCTTTTTTCTTTTCACCCCGGGCGGGGAGATCCCCACGGACGGGGGCTGCGCCCGCAGCCTGTCCCTGCCGTCGAGGTTTCCCCCGCCTTGCTCCCGGAACGCTGCGGGAGGTAGCCGAAGAAAGAGGTCCGGCATGATCCCCCAAGTCCATGAAAAGAGAACAGAAAGCCGCTTTACGTGTGCCTGCGGCGCACGGTACGCGGTCTTTGCCAGGTCCGTTTTCCACGACTCGAAGATCGTCGATTTTTCCGACGGCGGTATGCGGTTGAAAACCAACATCCCCATCGATATCGGCAGGACGGTGATGGTGCAGGTGACCGGCCCGGTGGCCGATGACGGAGAAAAGGTCGATTTCCGCTGTCCGCTGAACCGAACGATCGGAGTCGGCGAGGTCAGGTGGTGCGAAAAATCGGGGGTCGAAGCGGGGGCGGGGTACGACCTCGGGGTAAAAATCAGGGAAATATAGCACCGGACATCGCCTGCAACTTGGCATCGGCGGCAAGGGCCCTTTTATCCGGTCTACACTCGTGGCACCGAGAGGACGGCCCGCAGCCGGCCGGACCCACGGAAAAAGCAGCGCGTAGCGCGTAGGTTGGGCTGAACTTGTGAAGCCCAACATTCTCAGCTATTATCATCATGGACCGAAGTCATGTCACGTTCCCCGGGCGAATACCTGAAAATTCAATAAAAAATTCGAGGGCAGGCAAAAAGAGGAACAAACCCATGGAAACCGACGAACGATTGTTGGCAAAAGACAGTCGGAAAAACGGAGTCAGCCTGCCCAAAGTCCTGTTGATCGTGCTGGCTGCCATCCTGGCCACACTGGCCGGCAGCTACTGGGTACTGAAAACCTACGTCTTCGCGCCGGAGTTCAAACCGGTTGTCCTCAGTGAAACAGAACAACGGGTCGTCGACGACAAGCTGCGGACGTTGGGTTTTCAGCCCGAAGAGAGCCGGTCCGGGGCGATCCGGCCGCCGTCGAAAGATTTCGATGAGCGCGGCGTCTTGAAGCCGGAACGCTACAGCGAAGAGGGGGCCAGGCGCGAGATCGGTTTCAACGAGCGGGAGTTGAACGGGCTTCTGGCGCGCAACACCGATTTGGCGCGCAAGCTTGCGGTCGACCTGTCAGAGGATCTGGTCAGCGTGAAGCTGCTCATACCCATGGAGCCGGACTTTCCCGTGCTGGGCGGAAAGACCCTGCGCTTTCACGCCGGCGTCGAAATGGCCTATCTCGGCGGCAAACCCTCCGTCGTCCTGAAAGGGGTGAGCATTATGGGGGTGCCGGTGCCCGGTGCGTGGCTGGGCGGCCTGAAAAATATAGATCTGGTAGCCGAATTCGGCGCGGAGCCCGGCTTCTGGAAGACGTTTTCAGAAGGCGTCGAGGATATCCGCCTCCGCGACGGCCACGTCCAAATCAAGTTGAAGGAATAAACCCCTGAAACTGAAGCCCCCAGTCATTCCGGACGACCCGGCTTAAAGCAGGGGGATCCGGAAGTGATCCAAGAAACAAAAGGGGCGTTTATCATTTACCGGAAAAATGATACCGGTGAACCTGTTTCACGCGGCAAATCGGCGAATCCGTTCCGGTTGATTTTAGAAACATCTTTGGAGGTCCGATGGAATCTGTTTTTGACCCCCAAATATTCTACCAGTGGTTCGAGACGGCCCGGACGTGGGTGATGGCTCAAGTCTTGGTCTGGGAGAATCTCGTCCACATCGCCGTGCAGGTGGCGGTGCTGCTGGCCGCCCGATTGGTTGGCGCCGTCCTCGGACACTGGCTGCGACGGGCCATTCAAAAACGCTGGGGCGATTTTCGCATTCGGCAGGAATACATCAACAACTTCATTCAACGGCTCCTGCGCCTGACCCCTTTGCTGCTGAGTATTTTGCTGCTGCTTTTCGGCATCACGATGGTGGCGCGGTTCGGGTACCGGACCCTGCTGATGAATCTGGTTTTGAACCTGTCGGTGGCCTGGGTGGTGATCCAGCTCGCCACTTCGGTGATCCTGGACCGGTTCTGGTCCCGGATCGTAGCGATTTGCGCATTGGCCCTGGCAGCCTTGAACATCGTCGGGGTCCTGGACGAGGCGGTCGCTTTGCTGGACGGCATCGGGTTTACCGTCGGCGAGGTGAATCTGACCCTGCTCTCGCTGATCAAGGCCGCTGTTATCCTGTTCATTCTACTGCGGGTGGTCAACTGGCTCAGCAAACAACTGGAGCGCAAGCTGGAAAAGGCGACCGGCCTGACCCCCTCCTCGCGCCTGATGCTCAGCAAGATCGTGCACATCACCATGATCGTGCTGGTGGGGCTGATCGCCCTCAACAGTGTGGGGATCAACCTGACGGCCCTGGCCGTGTTCAGCGGCGCCATCGGTGTGGGCATCGGCTTCGGGCTGCAGAAGGTGGTGGGAAATTTCATCAGCGGACTGATCCTGTTGTCGGACAAATCGATCAAGCCCGGCGATGTCATCGAACTGAGCGGGGTGTACGGCTGGGTCAAGCAGATGGGCGGGCGCTGCGTTTCCATCGTCACGCGGGATGAAAAAGAATACCTTATCCCCAACGAGGATCTGATCACCCAGCAGGTGGTCAACTGGTCCTATTCGAACCGAAAAATCCGGATCAGGGCCCCGATCGGGATCTCCTACAACGCCGATCCCCACCGGGCCATCTCCCTGATCGTCGACGCCGCCAGGGAACTTCCCCGGATTCTGACCGACCCGGCGCCCAAGTGCCTGCTCAAGGGGTTCGGAGACAATTCCGTCGATCTGGAGCTTCGCTTCTGGATCGAAGACCCCCAAAGCGGGGTGGCCAACATCACCAGCGACGTGCTGCTCCGGGTGTGGGACACTTTGAAGGAAAACGAAATCGAAATCCCGTTTCCGCAGCGCGACGTCCACCTGGATGTTCCGGGTATCTTAAAAGTGATGAGCGTTTCGGGCGCAGACGCCCCGGCAGGTGAAGACGCCAACGAACCGTCCTGACGCAGTCTCCCCGCCCGCCTCGGCGATGTTCGATGCCGGCAAAAAAACGATTTCACCGCCCGCTCCCTTCGACTGCGCTCAGGACAGGTCGCTCAAGGCGCAAAGGGCGCAAAGAAAAAGATTTTCGGTATCGGGTCGCCGGGAAACAGCCCCCGGCTCACGATACCGCAAATGAATTCGCCTCTCAGCCCCGAGGAATGGATAGGCCGAGGCAAGGTTTATTTCCGCAATCTTACCCCCGTTTGGACAGTTCAGGCCGTCGAAGACGCGTCCCGTTTATACGCATCGTGAGACGGCGAAGCCGTCGACCCGATGCGTATAAAAAAACTTGGCGGCCTTGGCGCCTTGAGCGACCTGTCCTGAGCGCAGTCGAAGGGAGCGGGCGGTTCAATTGTTTCTTTCTGACCTCCGACTTCTGATCTCCGACATCTGACATCGGGTCTTGTCGGACCTCCGGCAGTTTCGGGGGGGGCGTTATTCCGGCTGCTTGATCGATTCGGGGGCGGCGTTGGCAGGGCACTCGAGATAGATGCACCGGCTGCATTCGTTTCGTCGGATGGCGGCGGCAAAGCCGGCGGTGGAAAGGGCAAAGACGATCAGAAGACCGGGCTCCTGCACGAGCCAGTAGAGGGGAAAACCCAGAAGCAGCACCGCTGCGAAAACGGAGACGGCCTTGTCCATCGTTTCGAGCGGACCGGGCCGAGGGGGGAACAATTTCGGCATCCCCCAGAAGAAGATGCATTTCAGGCTTTTGCCCTCCCGGGTGTAGTGCGGGCAGCGGCTGCAAAAAAACTTCAGCAGCAAGACGCATGCCGCAACCGCAAGGACGAGGTAGACGACCATCCAGCCGACCGATTGCCTCAGGATCCCCAATACGGCGGTGAGCACAGGGACGGCCAGCAGGCAGGTGTAGAACAGAAAGTCGGAAAACCGGTAGCGGGTCCTCAATCCTTCCTGAGAGTGGGTCATGGCGATCTTCCTTCGTGCGCGGTGAAGTAATCGTCGCCATCATTACATTACACCGTCATGGATTTATGATTTGAGTTCTTCGAGCCCCTCGTACAGGTCCAGGGCGCCGGGGTTGGCCAGGGCGTCCTTGTTGGTCACCGGCTTTCCGTGGATCACGTTCCGGACGGCGAGCTCCACCTTTTTCATGTTGAGGGTGTAGGGGATGTCGTCGATTTCGATGATCTTTGCCGGAACGTGGCGCGGAGAGGTGTTTTCCCGGATCACTTTTTTGATTCCGGCCGCGAGTTCGTCGGTGAGAGCATGGCCCTCGGCCATCTTGACGAACAGGATCACCCGCACGTCGTTATCCCAGTCCTGGCCGACCACCAAAGAGTCTGCGATCTCCGGCAGGGTCTCTACCACCGAGTAGATGTCCGCGGTGCCGATGCGAACCCCGCCCGGGTTCAAGGTGGCGTCCGACCGGCCGTAGATGATCACCCCGTTTTCGGGGGTAATCTCGATGAAATCCCCGTGGCACCACACGCCTGGGAACTTGTCAAAATAGGCCCTGCGGTATTTTTCGCCGTCCGGATCCTGCCAGAAAAAGATCGGCATGGACGGGGCGGCCGCCTCGCAGACCAGTTCGCCGGGCACCCCTACCACCTCTTTGCCGTTTTTGTCGTAGGCCTTGACCCGCATGCCGAGCTCGCGGCACTGGAGCTGTCCGGCGTAGACGGGCCCGATCGGGTTTCCGCCGGCAAAGCAGCCGTTGATGTCGGTGCCCCCGGAGATGGAGGCAAGCTGGAGATCGCTTTTGATCTCCCGGTAGACGTATTCGAAGCCCTCGACGGGCAGTGGAGACCCCGTGGACAAAACGGCCCGAAGCGGAGACAGGTCGAAGCTCTTGCCGGGGGAGACCCCGGCCTGCTCCAGAGCCGTGATATAGCGGGCGCTGGTGCCGAACAGGTTGATCTTCTCGTCCTGGGTCAGCTTCCAGAGGGCCTCGGGGCCCGGAGAAAACGGAGAGCCGTCAAACAGTACGGCGGTGGCGCCCACGCCCAGGGAGCAGACCAGCCAGTTCCACATCATCCAGCCGCAGGTGGTAAAGTAAAAGATCGTGTCTTTTCTTTTCAGGTCGCAGTGCAGAATGTGTTCCTTGAGCTGGTTGATCAGGATGCCGCCCTGGCTCTGCACCATGCACTTGGGCTTTCCGGTGGTGCCCGATGAGTACATGATATACAGCGGATGGTCGAAGGGGACCTGGACGAAATCGATGGTTTCGGCATTCGAGCCGGCCATGAAGTCGTTCAGCAGCACGGCCCGGTCGCCGAGCCCTGAGATGTCCGGCGTTTCGTTGACGTAGGGGACCACGATGACCTTTTCGGTCTGCGGAAGCTTAGCGAGAATGCCGGCCACTCGCTGCAGGGAGTCGAAACTCTTGCCGTTGTAGAAATAGCCGTCGGCGGTGAAGAGCAGCTTCGGCTCGATTTGGCCGAAACGGTCGAGCACGCCCTTGTGACCGAAATCCGGGCTGCATGAAGACCAGGCCGCCCCCAGGCTCGCGGCCGACAGCATGGCGACGACGGTTTCGATCATGTTCGGCATGAAGCCGGCGACCCGGTCTCCCTTGACTACGCCGGCGGCCTTCATGGCGCCGGCAACTTTGGCGACTTTTCGATACAGCTCGGCGTAGCTGATCCGGACCGCATCCTTGGCCTCGCTTTTGAAGACCAGGGCTGTTTGCTCGTCTCGGTACCGCAGAAGGTTTTCGGCAAAGTTGAGCTCGGCCCCGGAAAACCATTGGGTGCCCGGCATCTTGTAGGGATCGTCCACGACCTGGTCATAGCCCTTGGAGTAAATGATCTCCACAAAATCCCACACTGCCGCCCAAAAGTCGGTAAACTCTTCCACAGACCATTCCCACAAGGTGCCGTAATCAGCGAAAGACTTGCCGTAGCGCTGGTTGACGAACCGGATGAACCGGGTCATGTTGGCGTTTTCAATCTGTTCGGCTGTCGGCTGCCATAGTCGCTCTGCCATTTCGTCTCCTCCTCCGAGTCTGCCTGCCGCCGATTTTTTGCGGCATCATCCAACCCCTGGCCAGCGGTGCGAAAATAAAACCGCTGTCTCAATTTTCGTATCCTGCACATACTCAATTCACATCGAATTTGCAAGGGAGACCCGGAAGGACCGGAGGCCCGGAACTGCCAGATGTCCGGGACTGCCAGATGTCAGATGTCCGAGGTCAGATGTCAG
>CBFCZJ010000094.1:0-11671 GCA_965602445.1 uncultured Desulfobacterales bacterium
AAACTCCTCAAACAGTTTCCCGTTTTCAGGGAAGATACCCCTCCACCCAAGCTTGCAGCCTTAAATTGGTACCGTAAAAATTTAACCGAATGCTAACAAAACGCTAACAAAAAGAACCAATTCTTCAATTCAAATGGTGCAAGGAGATTTGCATGAAAAAGTCAATTGTTGTGGTGACAGCCGTATTTGCTTCGCTTGTACTGATCTGCGCCCCGGCACTGGCCGGATCCATCGTGATCAAGGGATCCACCACGGTGCTTCCGATCGCGCAGAAGGTGGTCGAAGCCTACATGGCAGCCCACCCGGAAACCAAGATCTCTTTATCCGGCGGCGGTTCCAGCAACGGGATCAAGGCCCTGATCGATTCGAGCACCGACATCGCCACTGCGTCCCGGTTTATCAAGGACAAGGAAGTCAAGATGGCCGTGGAACGGGATGTGTACCCGGTTCCCTTTGCCGTCGCCTACGACAGCATCATCCCGGTCGTCCACCCGAGCAACAACATCGACAACCTGTCTCTGGATCAGCTCCGGGCGATCTATCAGGGAAAGATCCGGAACTTCAGAAAACTCGGCGGGCCGGATCTTCAGATTGTGGTCGTCTCCCGGGACACCTCCTCGGGCACCTTTGAAACCTGGGAGGGAAAGGTCATGGAAAAGACCAAAGTCACCCCCCGCGCCCAGCTTCTCGCCTCCAACGGCGCCGTGGTCCAGGCGGTATCCAAGAACAAATACGCCATCGGCTACATCGGCATCGGCTATCTTGATAACAGTGTCAAGCCGCTGACCGTCAACGGCATCGAGGGGACCGAGGAGACCACGTTGAGCGGCGTCTTTCCCATCAGCCGGGCCCTGTTCATGTTCACCAACGGATGGCCCACCGGTGAGGTGCTCAACTTCATGAACTTTGTGCTCAACCCGCAAAAAGGCCAGAAATACGTGGCCGAAAGCGGGTATGTCCGGCTTTACTGATTGATTGCTCGACGGCATCATTGTTGTGACGTGTGCGCAAATCATACTGACACTCACCGCGGAGACGCAGAGGACGCAGAGAAAACGAGAAAATCTTCTCAGAGAGACCTCCGCGCCCTCAGCGACTCGGCGGTGAAGCCATCGTCATCGCAATTGCGCCAACATTCAGGCTGAAACTGCTGAAACAGCGGGTAAGCCTTCCGGGGCGCATGGCAACAGACCCCCTGCGGCCATGCGCTCTGCCTTTATTTCCCTGGAGAATGCTGAATGCTGCGGCGAAACACCATCGAACGGTCCATGAAGTCCTTCTTTTTTTTGATCGCCACCGCCTCGATCGCGATCCTGGCGGCGATCATGGTGTTTCTCTTTGCCGAGGGGCTTCCGATTTTCGAAACGGTTTCGGTGACCGACTTTGTCTTCGGCAAGTACTGGTATCCGACCTTCGAGCCTCCGGAGTTCGGGATTCTGTCGCTGATCATGGCCTCGGTGCTGGTGACGGCTGTCTCGGCGGCGATTTCCATTCCTTTGGGGGTGATGACGGCGGTATACCTGGCGGAAATCGCCCGGCCGAAGGTGGCCGAAATCGTCAAGCCGGTGGTGGAGCTTCTCGCCGCGCTGCCGTCGGTGGTGATCGGTTTTTTCGGAATGGTCCTGGTGGCTCCCTTTTTGCAGCGCGTGTTCGACATCCCCACCGGCCTGAACCTGTTTAACGCGTCGCTCATGCTGGCCTTCATGTCGATTCCGACCATCTGTTCCATCTCCGAAGACGCGATTCACAGTGTCCCCACCGCCCTGAAAGAGGCCTCCCTGGCCCTGGGGGCGACGCACCTGGAAACCATTGTCAAAGTGATCATTCCGGCTTCGATTTCGGGGATTTCCACGGCGGTCATCCTGGGCATGTCCCGGGCCATCGGAGAGACCATGGTCGTGCTGATGGTCGCCGGCGGCGCCGCCATGATTCCCGAATCGATTTTCGATCCGGTGCGGCCGATGCCGGCGAGCATCGCCGCGGAAATGGCCGAGGCCCCGTTTCGCAGCGACCACTATTACGCCTTGTTTGCCACCGGCGTGGTTCTGTTTCTGTTTACGCTGCTGTTTAACCTGATCGCAGACTATGTCTCCAACAAGTATCGCCAGGTCGGCGAGGCCAGCCTCTAACCGGTCGACGAAAGGGCCTGACATGGACATGGAACGGACGGCATCGGAAGTGGATCTGTTCCAAACCGACCTCAGAAAGAGACCCATGGAAAAGGACAGCCCCTTTAAAAAGATGGCCGGGGCCGGGCTCCGGCGCCGGAAAACGCTCCAGTCGGCGGTATTTTCCCTGATCCGGCTGGCCGCGGTGATCAATGGCGCCGCCCTGTTTGTGATCCTTTTTTTCATGGTCAAAAACGGGATCGGGGCGATCAACTGGACCTTTCTGACCCAGCCGCCCATCGACTCCATGACCCGGGGGGGGATCCTGCCCTGCATCGTGGGCACCCTGGCCCTGAGTCTGGGGGCCATTGTCATCGCGATGCCCATCGGGGTGGCCTCGGCCATCTACTTAAACGAGTACGCCCGGCCCGGCAACGTGCTGCGGATCATCCGGCTCGGGATCAACAATCTTGCCGGCGTGCCGTCCATCGTCTTCGGACTCTTCGGGCTGGCCCTGTTCGTGGTCTATTTCAAGATGGGGGTGAGCATCGCCGCCGGCGCCCTGACCCTGGGGGCCATGACCCTGCCGGTGATCATCGGCGCCACCGAGGAGGCCCTGCGTGCGGTGCCCGACACCTACCGGGAGGCATCTCTGGGCCTGGGGGCCACCAAGTGGCAGACCATCTACCGGGTGGTGCTGCCGGCGGCCATGCCCGGCATTCTGACCGGCGGCATCCTCGGCATCAGCCGGGCGGCCGGCGAAACGGCCCCGATCATGTTCACCGCGGCGGTTTTTTTCACCCCGGTGCTGCCCAGTTCGATTTTCGACGAGGTCATGGCGCTGCCGTATCACATCTATGTCCTGGCGACCGCCGGCACCGAGATCGCCAAAACCCGGCCCCTGCAGTACGGCACCGCACTGGTGCTCATCGCCCTGGTGCTGGGCATGAACCTGGTGGCCATTGTCTACCGTTCCCATCTGCGAAAAAAGATGAGAAACTGACCCCTATTGGAAAAAAGCGAGATGAGCCAGAGAACCGAAGCAGTGAAGATTCCGGATCCGGGCAGCGAAAGACCCCTCAAGATGGCCTCCGAGCACCTGAATTTTTTCTACGGGGATTTCGAGGCCCTCCACGACGTCACCCTCGAGTTTTACGAAAACGAGGTGACCGCCCTGATCGGACCCTCCGGATGCGGCAAGAGCACCTACCTGCGGTGCCTGAACCGGATGAACGACCTGATTTCCATCAGCCGGGTCGAGGGGAGGATTCTCCTGGACGGCGACGACATCTACGCCCCGGATGTGGACGTGGTCAGTCTCCGCAGCCGGATCGGGATGGTGTTTCAAAAACCGAACCCTTTCCCAAAGACGATTTTCGAGAACATCGCCTACGGGATGAAGGTCAACGGTCTGCGGAAAAAATCGGAGATCGAAGCGCGGGTGGAACAAAGCCTGCAGCAGGCGGCCCTCTGGGACGAAGTCAAGGACCGTCTCGACGACACGGCGCTGGGGCTTTCCGGCGGGCAGCAGCAGCGGCTGTGCATCGCCCGGGCCCTGGCCGTGGAACCGGAGGTGCTGTTGATGGACGAGCCGTGTTCGGCCCTGGATCCGATCGCTACCCAGAAGATCGAGGAGCTGATCCACCAGCTCAAAGAATTGTACACGATCATCATCGTCACCCACAACATGCAGCAGGCTGCCCGGGTGTCGGATATCACGGCGTTTTTCTATCTTGGAAAGCTGATCGAGATCGGCGTCACAGACACCCTGTTCACCCGGCCGAAGCTCAAGCAGACCGAGGACTACATCACCGGACGATTTGGATAATCAACTCGCTGC
Organism: uncultured Desulfobacterales bacterium; assembly: GCA_965602445.1. Lineage (GTDB taxonomy): Bacteria > Desulfobacterota > Desulfobacteria > Desulfobacterales > CAFBRK01 > JAIPEL01. The sequence goes on from CBFCZJ010000094.1 coordinate 3,949, forward strand.
CGCGATTTGATTTGGATTTCGCGTTCCGCGAAATATAAGAAAAGAATACCAAAGGAAATATCCGATGGCGGTTCATCTTCAAAAAGAACTCGACAAAATCAAAAAACGAATTCTGTCTCTGGGCGCCCTGGTTGAAGAACGGGTGCATCTGGCGGCCAAGGCCATCGAATCCAAGGACAGCGAACTTTGCGAGCGGATCATCCGCCAGGACCACGATATCGACGAAATGGAAGTCGAAGTGGAAGAAGAATGCCTCAAGATCCTGGCGCTGCATCAGCCCGTGGCCATCGACCTTCGCTTCATTATCGCCGTGATCAAAATCAACAATGATTTGGAGCGAATCGGAGATCAGGCGGTGAACATCGCCCAGCGCGTGGCCTTCATGGCCACCCGCCGGCCCTACGAATTCGCCTTCGACTATTCGACCATGGCGGAGAAAGCCGAAGACATGCTCAGAAAGAGCCTCGACGCCCTGGTCAATTTCGACCTGGACCTGGCCTTCAAAGTGATGACCCTGGACGACGAGGTCGACCGGCTCAAATACGACGCCTACGACCAGATCAAGGACGAGATCCAGAAACACCCGGACCGGGTCGGCTACCTGATCAATATGCTCCTGGTCTCCCGCCACCTGGAGCGCCTGGCCGATCACGCCACCAACATCGCCGAAGAGGTGGTCTACCTGGTCGAAGGTGAAATCGTTCGCCACGGCAATTTCTGAGCGCCGGCCAGCTCCCCTTCCCACGCAGCTTCTGCTCGACCGCAAGCTGCCGCCTGCCCGGCGCTTCGTCTTAGAGGCGTCCCATATCATTTTTAACCTTTTGTAAACATTATAAATTCGCGAAGCGAATTTATTTTGACATCCCCCCCCGATTCCTATACATCATCTGGAGCCGACGTTTTTTATGGTATGGCGATGCGTGAAAATGCTTTTGCCGGGGGTGCTGCCGCGATGGAAGACCAGGGAAACCGGAGAAGAAGCGAAAGAATCGAGGTACAATGGCCGGTTTCAGTGGAAACCGACTCCGGACCCATCGAGGGAGAGACCATCAATATTTCCGAGGGCGGCGTCGCGATCTGCTGCGACGAAGGGCTCCCCCTGGACGAAGTGATGAAGATGTCGATCATGCCCCCGGATTACCGGATCATCGAGGTCTCCGGCCAGGTGAGCTGGTCCGATCTTTGCGGTATCGACGACCAGAACAAGGCCGTCGGACTGGGCATCTGTTTCATGGAGATCGCAGAATCAGACAGGCAGTATTTCATCGAGTTCATTCGACAGCACACCGGTTCCAAAGCCGCCGAATCCTAAGTACATACCGGTGCAATTGTTGTGACGACGGTTTCACCGCTGAGTCGCTGAGAACGCGGAGGATACGCAAAGACGCGTTTAAAGGTTTCTCTGCGCCCTCCGCGTCTATGCGGTGAGTGCTCGTTGGCTTACAATACGTCACCGAAATGATGCCATCGCGCACGATATCCGCCGGCCTCGCCTCCGGGTTTGGCGCTGGGACTACTGGTTGCCAAAGCCGTTCCACTGCCCGCAGTCCGGGCACTGCCAGATGATCCCGTTGCACGACATGCCCCAGAAGTTTTCCGCCATGCATGCCTGGCAGATGGCAAAACCGCAGCGGCAGGTCCAGCAAAAGGGAACCTGTCCCCCGCAGCAGTGGCAATGCTGGAGGCTGCCCGGCTTCCTTTTCGGTCTTTTCTTCCGGTAGGCGGTAGTCACGGTTCTGCTTTCGGAGGTGAGAACGGCGGCCTCGATGAAAATTTTCACTCTTTTGTTGGCGCGTCCCAAAAAATCGGCGTCAGGCGGCGGCCGAAAATCGCTTCATGATCCTGTTTGATGCAGCGGTTCATGACCACATCGATGCCGGCGGCGTTGAGCAGTTCTGCCGCTGTCCGGTTTTCGATGCCGGTCTGCATCCAGAACAGCCGGGGGCCGAGGCGCACCGCTTGTTCGACCAGGGCCGGCACCTGCTCGGCCCGGCGAAAGACGTTGACGATGTCGACCGGGCCGGGAAGATCCTCCAGCGCCCGGCAGGCCTTGCAGCCCAGGATCTCCTTCTGGGCCGGCCGGACCGGGATCACGGTGTATCCCTGTTCGAGAAGATACCGGCCGACCCGGTGGGAATCCCGGTTCGGCTTCGGGCTGAGACCCACCACGGCGATGGTGCGGCAGGAGAGAAGAATCTTTCGAATCGTGTCGGTTTCGGTGATCACTTTCCCCGTCATGAACGCCTCCTTGCGCTTATCCGACCCCGGTGCGCTTGTCGTTTCACGGCCGCCGTGGTACGAAACCCTCCAACGACGGCATGCCGGGCTGCCGGCCGCAGTCGTGCCGCAGAACCTACACAGGGATTATTGTCGTGTCAACTTGATGATTCCCTGTTGCTTGTTGGAGCGAATCGGAAATCCCGATTTGGCGGGGCAACAGGATCACCGTATTATTCCCTCTCCCCGAGGGGGGGAGAGGGGCAGGGTGAGGGGGGAAGAGTAGATGGAGATTCATTTACCGTTGACTGCAGGGGAGCGATAAGCATGAGCCAGGAGCCCCGGTCTTCCGACAGCGCGGGAAAAACGCTGTATCTCATCGACGGCACGGCCTACATCCACCGCGCGTATCACGCCATTCGGAATCTTTCCAACTCCAGGGGGCTTCCGACCAACGCCGTGTTCGGCTTTGCCCGGATGCTCATCAAACTGATGAACGACCGGAAGCCCGAACACGCCGTGATCCTCTTCGACGCCAAAGGGCCGACCTTCCGCCATGACATGTACGAGCAGTACAAGGCCAACCGGCCGCCCATGGCTGAAGACATGGCCGTACAGATCCCCTACATCAAAAAAGTGGTGGACGGGTTCCGCCTGGCGGTCATGGAAGCGCCGGGCTTCGAGGCCGACGACCTGATCGGGACCCTTGCCGAGAAGGCCGAGGCGGCCGGCTATGACACGGTAATCGTCACCGGGGACAAGGATTTCATCCAACTGGTCAGCGAGCATATCTCCATCTGGGATCCGATGAAGGACAAGGTCATCGATCGATCGACGGTCCAAGAAGAGTACGGCCTTGCCCCGGAGCAGATGATCGATGTCATGGGGCTTGCCGGCGACACGGCCGACAACATCCCGGGCGTGCCCGGTGTGGGGATGAAGACCGCCGTGAAACTGATCGGCGAATTCGGAAGCATGGAATCGCTTTATGAGCACCTTGACCGGCTCAAGTCCGAAAAGCAGCGGGAAAAGCTGGCCGCGGCCAGGGAGCAGGCGTTCATGAGCCGGGAGCTGGTCTCCATTTATCGGGACGCACCGGTGACACTGGCGCCCGACGCCTTCCGGGTGCCGGAGCCTGACCGGACCGCGTTGTTCGACCTGTTTTCAGCGCTGGAATTCCGACAGCTTCAGCAGGAATACCAAGGGCAGAAGACCGGTCCTGAAAAGACGTACGGGACCATTCTCGATGAAAATGCCCTTGCCGAGCTCATCGAACAGTTGGCCGATGCCGGCCGGTTTGCCCTGGATACGGAAACCACCTCCGAAGACCCCATGAGGGCCGAGCTGGTGGGGCTGTCTTTTTCCGTTCGACCCCACGAGGCCGTTTACATTCCCTGCGGGCATCGATATATCGGCGCCCCGGACCAGCTTCCACGGAAGCTGATTCTGGACCGGCTCCGGGCTCTCGTCGAGGACCCCTCGGTTCCGAAGGTGGGCCAGAACATCAAGTATGACTGGATTGTTCTGGCCCGCCACGGCATCTTCCTGTCCGGGGAAATTTTCGACACCATGGTGGCATCCTACCTGATCAACCCCACCAAGCGGGCTCACAACCTGGATCAGATCGCGATGGATTTTCTCGGGCACAGGACCACGACCTACCAGGAGGTGGCCGGCAAGGGGATGGGGGTGAAGGATTTTTCAGAGGTCGATGTGGAAACAGCCGCCCCTTACGCCTGCGAAGACGCCGACATCACGCTCATGGCCGGCGATGTTCTCCGGAGCAGGGTCGATGAAATCGGTCTTTGCCAATTGATGGAAACAGTGGAAATGCCCTTGGTGCCGGTGCTCGTGCGCATGGAGATGCGGGGGATACGGGTGGACACCGGGCTGCTCCGGGATTTGTCCAAATCTTTCGAGCACCAGCTCGACGCCCTGGAGGGGAGCATCCACGCCCTGGCCGGCGAGGCGTTCAACATCAATTCCTCCCAGCAGTTGAGCCGGGTGCTCTTTGAAAAGCTACAGCTGCCCACCCAGAAAAAAACCAAGAAAAAAACCGGCTACTCCACCGATGTCGACGTGCTGACCGCGCTGGCCGAAGAGCACGAACTTCCGGCCATGATTCTGCGGCACCGAAGCCTGGCCAAGCTTAAATCGACTTACACCGACGCATTGATCGGGCTGGTCCATCCGGCCACCGGAAGAATTCATACCTCTTTTAACCAGACGATGACCGCCACCGGCCGGCTGAGCAGCTCGGAGCCGAATCTGCAAAACATCCCCATCCGCACCGAAGAAGGCAGACAAATCCGGCAGGCGTTTCTCCCCGAGGAGGGATGGGTGCTTCTTTCGGCCGACTACTCCCAGGTCGAACTGCGGATTTTGGCCCATTTGAGCGAAGATCCGCTCCTGATCGACGCGTTTCTCAAAGAAGAAGACATCCACACCCGGACGGCAAGCGAGGTGTTCAACGTCGCTCCGGATCGGGTGACCCCCGAGCTCCGGCGGCAGGCCAAGGCCATCAACTTCGGCATTATCTACGGAATGAGTCCTTTCGGGCTGTCCCAGCAGCTCGGCATCAGTCAGAAAATGGCCAAAACCTACATCGAGCATTATTTTTCACGGTATCCGGGAGTTCGGGCCTATCTTGACCGCACCGTCGAACAGGCGCGAACCGCCGGCCGGACCAGCACCCTGATGGGTCGGATCCGGCTGCTGCCGGAAATCAACAGCAGCAACCACAATCAGCGCCAGTTTGCCGAGCGCACCGCCATCAACACCCCGATCCAGGGCACGGCGGCCGACCTGCTCAAGGTGTCGATGATCCGGATCGACGAGCGGCTGCAACGGGAAAGAAGGCAGGCGGCCATGCTCCTGACCGTCCACGACGAACTCGTCTTCGAGGTTCCGCCCGAGGAGGTCGAGGCCGTGCGGGCGATGGTTCAAGAAGAAATGGAAGGGGTCCAGGCGCTGAAGGCCCCGCTGAAGGTCAATCTGGCTCAGGGCCAAAACTGGGCCGAAGCCCATTAGAAGCGGTTTCAAAACCCCATCTCACACCGGATCTCTGCGTTGCGGACTTCCTCAAAATGCTCACATACATTCATGTATGCTCCGCTTTTTCGTCGGCCCGCGCCTGGAGCTCCGGCGCGGTGTAGGGCTTTGAAAATGCTTCTGGGGTGCTTCCAAAAACGAGTTGTTTCCTACCACTTGGGGGTTTCTGCGCGGCGCAGCCGCGCACCAATAAACGCGCGCCAGCGCGGTTATCATGCAACGTCGGGCGGCTGGGGGGGCGGCTCGGGCGGGGGATCGCATTCGATTTCGGCGCGGTCGTCCTTGATAAATTCATACATGCTGCCTTGCCAGCGGCACTGGATCAGGCTGCGCACCTTTTCGATCAGGTACTCGTGGGTGGCCGCCTCGCCATCGCGCCGCAGCCGAAAGGCCAGCAGCCGCTGGATCCTGGGATCGGAGCGATCCCTGTCGGGGACCATCCGCAAAAGCCGCTGAAACATGGGCCAGTAGGGGTCTTTGCGATTCTCGATGGTGATGAGCTTTTCGGCCATCTGCTGCCTCCCGGCACCGGGCTGACGGTACCGTTTCCTGTCTGGTCCTGCAGGCAACTTGCCAAGATCCGCTTCCCTATACGGCCGCAAATAACATAATCGCTTTTTGAGGATTGGCAATCGGATAAAGAAGGGCGCTTGCCGGAAAACGCCTCGGAATGAATCTCCCTGCAACACGCCGCCAAGAGACGGTTGCACGCGGAAGGGGGGAGCTGGCAGGCTCCCTGGGGCTTACCAGCGGATCAGGGCGCTGCCCCAGGTCAGGCCGCCGCCGAAAACGGGAAGGCAGACCGTATCGCCGGCTTTCACCGATCCGTCGCCCACCGCCTCGTCCAGCGCAATGGCGCAGGAGGCAGACGAGATGTTGCCGTATTTGTGCACGGTGAGATACCATTTTCCCATGGGAATCTTCAGGCTCTTGGCGATGGCCTGAAACATCCGCAGATTCGCCTGGTGCGGGATGAACCAGTCGATGTCGGACACCGATAGGCCGTAGGCTCCCGTGCTATCTTTGTGCTTTGAGAAATTCGCGAACCTGAGAAACCGCAATCGGAGAACCCACCAGGAGATCCTCGTCGATCTGCTGTCCTTCCAGGTATTCGTTGAGAAAAAACTCGGTGCCGTCCATCTTGAAGATCTTGCCGCCGGCCGATTCGATCAGCACCCGGGCTGCGGCAAGATCCTGGTAAGTCACGTTGGAAAGCAGGGCGGCTTCGGCCCTTCCCATGGCCACGTAGCTCAGGTGGGCGCCGGTGCAGCCGAGGTTTCTGACCTTGCCGGGAAAGGTGGTCCGGTATCGCTGGTGGAACCGCGAAAAGGTCAGAAACAGGCTTTCGTCGTTGAGGGCCTCCTGGTCGGACACCCGGATTTCCATGTCCCCGCGGTAGGCCCTCTGTCCCGCGCAGGCGTGGAAAAGATCGCCGGTGGCCGGCATGTGGAAGATGCCCAAAATGGGCCAGAAATTTTCCAGCAGTGCCAGAGAGATTCCCCAGATCGGAATGCCCGCCTGAAAATTGGCCACGCCGTCGAGGGGGTCGTAGATCCACAGGTAGCGCTTGTCGTCGTGGGTGTAGCCGGTGATTTCAAGGTTGTTTTGGAAAATCTGGTGTTCGGGGTATTGCTTCTCGAGCTGTTCGCGGAAAATCTGGGCCAGGTGGAGCTCCGTCTCGGTGACCAGGCTCATGTCGAATTTGAGTTGGTGCTTTCCCTTTCCGTAAAAATCAAGGGCGCGGGTGCCGGCCTGGCGAACCGTTTCAATCGCAAATTCTGTCAGTTGTCGAATTTCTGACACCATTTCCTCCTTTTGACTGGGCTGCGTGATGCCGAATGGGCTGCTCGGCCGAAATCCGGGTTGGCCGATGCCGGCTATTTTTCCCTTCGACCCTTCCGCCGGCAAATGGCGGGCCGTCATTTGATCACGGGCGCTTCATCAGAGAAACGGAAGCGGCTTTCCGGTGCGATACCCCAAAGCCTGGCAGGTGGCGATCAACGCATCACCGGGCGCGTAGACGCTGATGTCGTAGCTGGCGGTTTTTTTCGTCCGGCTTTTGATCCGAGCTTCTGCCCGCAGCCTGGCTCCGGCCGGCGGGCTGGCCACGTAGGTGACACTGACGTTCAGGGCCACCTCGATTTCGCCCATACTCTGGCCCGCGGTTTCAAATGCCTCGTCGATGAGCGCAAACAGGGCGCCTCCGTGGGCCCGGTCATAGAGGTTGCCCATAGTCTCAGGGTCGAAGATCATTTCCACGGCGGCGTAGCCGGCGTCCAGCTCGACCAGCGCCATGCCCATGCTGCGGGCAAACGGTTCGATTTCCACCTTGCGGTAAATGGCGGCGCGAACCTTGGTATCGATGGGGGGAAGATCAGGTGCGCTCAAAAAGAAAACCTCCTTTACTGTCTTCTTCGGACAGGGAAGCGATCCATCGCCGCTGGTCGGGGTTCAG
>CBFCZJ010000095.1:0-11665 GCA_965602445.1 uncultured Desulfobacterales bacterium
ACAAAATGACCAAAACGAAATAGCCCTTGAATGGGATCACCTGGTTTGCAGGCCGTAATTTCGAACAGAAGTCGTTTCCTATTTTGAATTTTGGTCATTAGAATTTGTTTCGACATTCGTGCTTCGGATTTCGAATTTTTGGCTGCCGTATTTTTCGACCCCCTTTTTATGGAGGCATCCTTGGGTCTCCCGGGAGGAGATTACAAAAAAGGGAAAACCATGGCCCTGACCCTTGCCAAAATCGATCAGACGGTGCTGGATACGCTTCGGCCGGCGCCGAAAAGCTATTGGCTTACGGTGCTGCTGGTTTTTGCTGGGCTGCTGGCCGGCGCCGCCTGCTGGGCCTATCAGATCCTGACCGGTTTGGGGGTCGCCGGGATGAACAACCCGGTCCACTGGGGGACCTATCTGATCAACTTCGTATTCTGGGTGGGGATCGCCCATTCCGGGACGCTGATCAGCGCCATCCTGCACCTGTTCCGGGCCGGTTGGCGCAACCCGATCGCCCGGGCCGCCGAAACCATGACCGTCTTTGCCGTCTGCACCGCCGGGCTGTTTCCCTTCATCCATCTGGGCCGGGTCTGGATGGTGTACTACATGCTTCCGTTTCCCAACCAGCGGACCCTCTGGCCCAATTTCCAGTCGCCGCTGATGTTCGACGTGGTGGCCATCAGCACATACCTGATCGTGAGCTCCCTTTTCTGGTACACCGGCATGCTGCCCGACCTGGCCATCATCCGGGACCGGGCCGAAGGGATGCGGAAAAAAATCTTCACCGTGCTTTCGTTGGGCTGGACCGGCGAACACGAGCAGTGGCGGCACTATGTGCGCATCTATCTGTTTTTCGCCGCCCTGGCCACCCCGCTGGTGATCTCGGTGCACAGCGTCGTCTCATGGGACTTCGCTCTCGGGGTGGTACCGGGTTGGCACACCACGATTTTTGCGCCCTATTTCGTGGCCGGGGCCATCCACTCCGGACTGGCCATGGTCTTGACCCTGATGATTCCGCTGCGAAAGATCTTTCACTACGAGGAGATCATCACCGTGCGGGTGCTCGAGCAGGTGGCAAAGACCATTATCTTCACCGGCCTGATCGTGGCCTATGCCTACGGCACGGAGTTTTTCATCGCCTGGTACAGCCACAACACCGTGGAGATCGAGGTTTTTTTGTGGCGGGCGTACGGTCACTACGCCGTCGGCTTCTGGATCATGGTGACGTGCAACACGGTGGCGCCGCTGCTGTTTTTCTTCAAGAAAATCCGCACGAGCATCAAATGGCTGTTCGTGATTTCCATCGTGGTCAACATCGGCATGTGGTTCGAGCGGTTTGTGATCATCATCACCAGCGTCGGGCGGGATTTTCTTCCCCATGCCTGGGGCGTCTATGCCCCCACCCTGGTGGAGTTCGGCATCATGATCGGAAGCTTCTGCCTGTTTTTCTTTCTGTACCTGTTGTTCGTCAAGCATCTGCCTTCGGTCTCGATGACGGAGATGAAAGAGACCCTGGAGAAGGGAGGCAGTCATGGCGGATGACCGGTATCTGATGGGGCTGTTCCTTGAAGAGAACGGGGCGGTGGACGCTGTCGGCGCCCTGGGACAATCGTCTTTTCGGATCGAGAAGGTCTTCAGCCCGGTACCGAGCCACCGCCTGGCTCACGTCCTGAAGGTCAAAAAGAGTTGGGTGGGGCTGTTTACGCTCTTCGGGGGTGTTTTCGGATTTTTCGCCGGCTTTTTGCTGGCGATTTTCACCGCTTCGCGCTGGGACCTGATCGTCAGCGGCAAGCCGGTGATCTCCCTGATACCATTTCTCATCGTAGGCTTTGAGTTTACGATTCTGTTTGCCGTGTTCGGAAACTTCATCGGGTTTCTTTTTTTGACGGACTTGCCTCGATCCGACTGGCGGCGTCACTACGACGAGCGCCTTTCGGGCCGGTATTACGGCGTGCTGGCGGCTTGTCCGGCAGACAGGGAACAAGAACTGGCAGCGCTGCTGGAACGGCAGGGCGCCGATGTCAGGCGCATGGACCGGGACGACCCGCCGGAAAGGGCGGCCGCCCGGCCGGGGCAGGCACACCCATGACCGAAGACCGCGCCATCGATCGCGCAGAAAAAAGCCGGGGCGCCAGAACCGCCGTAACCGTCTTTCTCGTCCTGACGGGGGGGGGGCTGGCCGCCTTTATCGCCGGGGTTCTCGGCCCCCACCCGGAACGCGCCTGGCAGGCGTACCTGATCAATTTTCTGCTCTGGACCGGGCTGGCATCCGGGGGCGTCTTGTTTTCGGCCATCATGCAGGCGACCGGCGCCCGCTGGAGCGGCCGCATGGCCGGCATCGCCGAAGCCTTCTCCGCGTTTTTCCCGGTTTCCTTTGTCCTTTTTCTGATCCTGTTTTTCGGCCAGTCTTATCTCTTTCCCTGGCTTCATGAAGATCTCCACGGAAAGGAGGCCTGGCTCAACGTTCCGTTTCTGTTCACCCGGGACGCGGCAGGCCTGCTCGTCCTCTACGGTGTCGGCTTTCGGTATTTGTACAATTCCCTGCAGCTTCGGTTCGGCGGGGCGTCGGCCGGGGGCCGCCGGTTTCGCGAGGGCCTCCAGCGACGCTGGGCCGGCAGGAGAATCGACGAAGCGGCAGTGCGGCGCCGGGCAACCTTCTGGGGCCTGCTCTACTGTTTCTGTTTTGTCCTGGTCATGTCCCTGATCGGCTACGACCTGGTCATGGCGGCCGACCCCCATTGGATTTCGACCCTTTTTGGGGCCTACTCCTTTGTCAAGGCGATCTATCTGGGGCTCGGCGGGCTGATCATCACCGCCTCGGTGCTGTATCTGAAAAACGGTCCGGCCAGCGGCCTGACGACAGATCATTTCCACGACGTGGGCAAACTCTTTTTTGCCTTCTGCCTGGTCTGGGGAGACTTTTTCTACGCACAACTGGTGGTGATCTGGTACGGCAACATTTCTGAAGAGACCGCCTACGTGGTCGAAAGAACGATGCTGGCGCCCTGGAACCGTGCGGCTTGGGCCGTGCTGCTGATCTGCTTCGTCGGTCCTTTTTTGATTCTGATCAACAAGAAGATCAAGACCGTTCCTATGGCGATGATCGTGCTTTGCACCGCTGTGGTGCTCGGCATGTATCTGGAGCACATGCTGCTGCTGGCCCCGGCCATCAGCCACTCGCCGGCCAACATTCCCATCGGGATCGTCGACCTGTTTGTTTTTCTCGGGTTTTTCGGACTGATGGCGGCTTCGCTGGCGACCTTCATGACCGAGTTTCCCGAGGTGGCCCGGGTCCGAAAAAGAGAAGCGAACTGATGCAAGATCCGACCTCGATAGACCCCGAAGGGGGGATTTCCCGGAACCGCTGGACGATCCTGCTCATCATCGCCACGGTGCTGCTCACAGGGGCGTTTCTTTTCTACTTCTATGCCTATCCCTATCTGGGAATGGGGCCGGAGCAGCCGATTCCGTTCAGCCACCGGCTGCACGCAGGACACAAGAGCATCCAGTGCCAATTTTGCCACCCATACGTGGGTCGATCCAAGCACCCGGGACTGCCGGCGGTGGAAAAGTGCCTATACTGCCACAACTACATCATCGCCAATCACCCGTGGATCTTAAAAGAGCACGAGTACTTCAACACCCGGACCCCGACGCCGTGGAAGAAGGTCTATTATCTGCCCGAGCACGTGCTGTTCAATCATCAGCGGCACATCCTCAAGGACATTGCCTGCCAGGAGTGCCACGGCAAAGTGGAGGCCCAGGACCGGCTTGTCGGGAGGCGGTTCAAGATGGGGTTTTGCATCGGCTGTCACCGGGAGCGGGGGGCCAATATCGGCTGCTGGCTGGCGTGCCACAACTGATAAACTCGCTTTTGCGATTTTATCGACGTTTCGCGTTCCGCGAAACAAGACAAAAAAATGAATTGGAAGCCGGACAAATTTGCATATTTATAGAAAGGTGTCGATGACAACCGGAGAATCGACCCAGATTCGGACCTATCCGACGGCGCTGGCCTTCTGCATCACCTCCTTTTTCTGGATGGGGGTGGCCACCTTCATGGGGCTGTTGGGGGCGACGTTCCTCATCGCCCCGGAGCTGGCGAACAACGTAAGCGGGCTGTTTTTCGGCCGCGTGCGCCCCGTTCACGTGAACATGGTGCTGTTTGGCTTTGTCACGCCGGGCCTGCTGGCGGCGGCGTTTTATTACCTTCCCAAGGTGCTCGACACCGAACTTTACAGCGAGAAGCTCGGGGTTGCCACGGTTCTTCTGTGGAACGTCGTGCTGGTCGCGGCCGTCGGCAGCCTTTTGGCGGGTCATTCACAGGGACGGGAATACGCCGAACTCGTATGGCCGGTGGACATCGGGATCGTGATCGTTTTCCTGATGGTTTTCCTCAACATGGTCATGACCGTGAAACACCGCCGGGAGCCGATTCTTTACGTTTCGGTCTGGTACGCCTGCGCCGCGGTCGTGCTGACCAGCGTCACCTTCTCCCTCGGAAACGTGATCTGGAAACCGGACACCGGCGCGCTGACCGGAATTCCCGACGCGATCCTCCTCTGGTTTTACGGGCACAACATCTTCGGGCTGCTGCTCACGCCCCTGTCCGCCGGGGTGGCCTATTACGTGATTCCGCGGGTGGTCAAATCGCCATTGTACAGCCACACCCTTTCACTGCTGGGATTCTGGTCGCTGATCGTGATCTACACCCACATTGGGACCCACCACCTGCTCCAGGTGCCGGTCCCCACCTGGCTCAAGGTGATCTCGATCGTCGACAGCGTGGCCATGGTTATCCCTGTGATGGCCTTTCTGATCAACATCTGGTACACGGCCAAGGGAAAACTGGGCGCGATCCACGAAGATATCGGCGCAAAGTTCGTCTTCACCGGGACGATCATGTACTTTTTCGTCAGCATCCAGGGATCCATGATGGCCCTGCCGGTGGTCCAGCGCATCACCCATTTCAACAACTGGGTGGTGGCCCACGCCCACATCGGCGTTCTCGGCTTTGCCGGCATGATCGCCCTGGGCGGGATGTACTACATTCTGCCCAGGATCAGCGGAAAGCCCCTTTACAGCCGGCTGCTGGCGGACCTCCAGTACTGGATGGTGCTCATCGGGATGGTCGGCTTTACCGTTGTATTGACCATCGTCGGGCTCATTCAGGGAAACGCCTGGTACAACGGTGAAACCGTCTACCGGGTGCTTCCCGAACTGCAGTATTACTACGTCACCCGGGCGATGCTCGGACTGCTCATATTCAGCTCTGCCGTCATCGGCCTCTACAACGGAGTGCGGACGCTCCTTTCCAAACCGGGAGAAGCCGTTTCATGAAAATGACCCCCGCCGCCGTGATCATCGGAAGTCTTCTGCTGCTGGCCGCGATCGTGCTGGTGGTGGTCTATGTTCCGTGGGCCACGCGCCACGATGCGCCTTCGGAGATTTTTCGCAGCCGGTCGGAGCTGGAAGCCGACGGCCGGCTCATCTACATCGCCAACGGCTGCGTCTACTGCCACAGCCAGTCGATCCGGACCATTGACTGGGGGCACGGCGCAGAGCGTATTGCCCAGGCCGGGGACTATGTTTCGGACCAGCCGATTCTGCTCGGCTCTCAAAGAACCGGGCCCGACCTTTCCCAGGAGGGCGGAGAGCACCCCGACGACTGGCACATTGCCCACTTCATCAATCCGCGCTACACCCGGCCCAACTCGATTATGCCGGAGGTGGCCTTTTTGGGGGAAGACAAGCTTCAGGCGCTGACCGCATACATCCAGAGCCTCGGCATGACCGATGCGGACCAGCGGATGCAGCGACAGATCTACTGGAAGAAGGAGGCGACGGACGCTTACGAGGCCGGACCGGATGAAAACGTCCAATGGTTGAGCGAGAACATTCCGCAGGGCTGGCGCGACTTGCCCAATCCGTACCCGACAACCGACGCGGGACTCGCCCGCGGCCATCTGATCTATCAGCAGTTCTGCATCGGCTGCCACGGCCCGGTGGGAGACGGCATGGGGCCGGCCCAGCCCTGGCTTTATCCGCCGCCGCTGAATTTCACCATTTTAAAGAACCGGGAGATTTCCGGCGGGATTCTCTACTACCAGATCATGAACGGCATCACCGGAACGGCCATGCCCTATTTCAAGCGGGAACTGGAGTCTGAAAAAATCTGGGACGTGGGCAACTATGTGGCGGTGTATTTTATCGACGACAGCGACGCCAATGCCGAACCGCGCGGCATCGACGCGGCGTACGAGCCTGGCGGCGTGAACCGTTGAATGGTTGAAGGGTCAAATAGGCGGAAAAAGGGAAATTGGTCAAATGGTTGAATCGTCAATTCGGAAAAGAATTGCAAGAAACCGCCGGTTGTTCGCCGCGGCCTATTCAACCATTCAACCAATCACCCAATCACCCAATTAACCAATTAGCGAGTCAACCAATCAACCCATGTACTTTCCCTACTTCATCACATACATCGTCGTCGGGCTGGCCATTACGCTGGCGGTCTTTTTCTGGGCGCTGAAAAACGGCCAGTTCAGAGACCAGCAGCGGGCCCGGTACCTGCCGCTGCAAGGAGATTCCGACACGACGTCGCCGCCGCCATCGTCGCCCTTCAGCCGGATCGAGATCTACGGCCTTTTTCTGCTTGCGGTTGCAGGCCTGGGGGCTTCGGCGGCGGTGCTGATTTTTGCCATCATTCATGGCGGCCGGTGATGCCAAAGCTCAGCGGGCTGCGTTCAAACTGCTGCAGCGGGTGATGGCGAAAACAGATAGATCCTGGATCCTCGATCCTGGATTCTTGAAAAAACCGGTATAGGACTTATCTGAATCCAGGATCCGGTATCCAGCATCCAGGATCTGCAAAAAAAGCCATTGAAGACAGTATGGCAAGGAGAGCGTGACATGCATTTCTTCCCATTGCGCAATCTACAGGACGTTTTCCTGTATCTGTTGCCGACCCTTGTCTTTTTGATTATCTTCGGCCTTTTTCTGGGCTACATCTATTACCACGGAAAAGGTTCCGACGAGCGGACCCGTCAGATCATCTACCGGTTTCCCGGCGGTCTCGAGGATCGGGACGCTCCTTTCCCGGTGGCTATGACCCTTACCATTGTCGGCACCGTGCTGTGGGGCTTTTTTTACATTCTGTTCCACGGTCTGCTTGGAGTGAAAATATGAACGAAGATCCTTCGCTTCCAAGAGAGTCGCTTCTTACCCCACCCAGAGAATCTGCGTTCAAGACCTGGATCGTCATTTTTCTGATGGTTGCCTTGATTCTGGCCAAGGGGGCATACGCATTCTACGTTGTCGGGGATCGCGGCATGCCGGACTGGGATTTTCCCGTCGTGGCCGACGTGCCCGCCGAATCCCCGTATGCCGAGTATGAGCTGCTGCCCCATCCCCAGCACGTGCGAGGCGCGAGGGGGGAGTAGATGAAGAAAAAACTTGTCATTCTGCTGCTGCCCATTGTCGTGATCGTGGGGGCCCATTATGCCCTCACCCTGATCGACAACGTGCTGAAGGTGGGCAGGATGTGGGAGACGCCCGGCGTCCGGCCCCATGAACAGCCGATGCTGGTCATGCAGACCGGCACTGTCCCGGTCTCCGGCGGTGAGGCCCTGTATCGTTCGGCACCTCCTGCCTCGCTGGAATTTCCGGAAGGTGCAGAAAGCGAGGCTGGAATCAGCGTCGGCAAGAAAGGATATATGACATACTGCGCCCAGTGCCACGGCAGCCACCATGACGGCAACGGCACCGTGGGCCAGAGTTTTGCACCGCTGCCCACCGATCTTCAAAGCGCCAAGGTGCAGGCGCTTTCGCCGGGGGGCATGTTCAAAGAAATCAGCTACGGCATCCCCGATGGGCGCCAGCCTCCCCTGGCCACCACCATCGAGTTGAACGAACGATGGACAATCGTGGCGTACGTCAAATCCCTCGGCGTCCGAAAATGAGATGAAATCCCTGCCCGGCGCCTGCGATCTTTGCGGCCTTTCCCTGCAATACGGTTCATATCCCCTTTCCACCCGGCAAGGCGATCGGCGTTTCTGTTGCCTGGGCTGCCGCCAGGTCTTTGTCATGCTGATGGAGGCCTCGGGCGCCTCCGATCCGGCCCAATTCCGTCGTACGGAAATCTACCGGCGCTGCGTGGATGCGGGGATCATCCCGAAAGACGAAAACGATTTGGCTGCCAGAAGCCGCGGCGGGCCGGCGCCTGCCGAGGAAATACGGACTGAAGAAGGCGCGGCGAGCGGGCTGTCCCTGCATCTGGAGATCGAGGGAATGTGGTGTCCGGCCTGCGCCTGGGTCATCGAAGAGATGCTCCACCGGCAGGACGGTGTCTTCAAGGCAGCCTGCCATTTTTCCACCGACCGCCTTCGGGCGGTGTACGACCCGGTGCGCACCTCTCCGGAACGGATCCGGCAAGTGGTTCACCGGCTCGGATACCGAACGGCTTTGCCCGAAGAGTCACCGACAAGGCGCCGGGGCCGGGCCGAATTCGTGAGGTTTGCCGTTTCGGCTTTTCTGGCCATGAACGTGATGATGCTCTCGTTTGCCCTGTACTCGGGTTTTTTCACCGAACTGCCGGAAGAATCGGTTCGCTACCTGTCCTGGCCGATCTTTTTGATGTCCACGGCGGTCATGTCCTATGGGGGGCTGCCGATTTTCAGCCGGGCGATCCTTTCGATTCCAACGGGCGCCTTTGGGATGGAGACCCTGGTCGGCGCCGGAGCAGCCAGCGCCTACCTGTATTCGGTGTTTAATTTCGTATCGGGCAGCCTTCACCTCTATTTCGACACCGCCAGTATGCTGATCACCCTGGTCCTGCTGGGAAAACTCCTGGAACGTCGGGCCAAGGACCGGGTCCAGGAGGACCTGACCGCCGTTTTTACCCTGCGGCCGGCAAAGGTGCGAATCTGCGCGGAGAACGACCCAAAAGGGCGGTATCTTCCCGCAGAACTGCTGGCCGCCGGGGACCGCTTTCGGGTCGAGGCAGGCGAGGTGGCTGCGGCAGACGGCCTCGTTCTGGAAGGGTCCGGCATCGTGGATGAGTCGTCCCTCACCGGCGAGGCGGCGGGTCTTCGAAAACGGGCCGGAGACAGGATCGTCAGTGGAAGCCGGATCCATGAGGGAAGCCTGTTGATCCGGGCCGAAGCGGCCGGGGTCGACTCGGTGCTCGGCCAGATGATACGGATCATGGAAACCGCCCTGGAAGAAAAGACCCCCTTGGAGAGCCGAACCGACCGTGCCCTTCGGTTTCTAGTGCCTCTTGTTTTCTTTCTGGCTGCCGCCACCGCCGTCTTCTGCCTGCTGCGGGGTGCGGCAGTGGAAACTGCCGTAATCCGGGCGGTCACCGTGATGGTGATCTCCTGTCCCTGCGCCCTTGGAATCGCGATACCGCTTGCCCGGGTGGCCGGTATCTCGATGGCCGGCCGCAGGGGGATTCTGGTTCCGGCGTTTTCCGCGTTCGAGGAAGCCGAAGCCGTCGATGCCGTAGTGTTCGACAAGACCGGCACCCTGACCACAGGCCGGTGGGAGTTGTGCGAAATTCTTCCCCTGGCGGGCTGGACAGAGACGGAACTTCTGGCCTTGGCGGCCGGCCTGGAGGCAGATTCAGAGCATGCGGTCGGCCGGGAAATTCTGCGCCAGGCCCAAAAAAGAGGCATTGCCCCGGCGCCGGTGGCGGCGCGAAGACAAGAGGCGCAGGGAGTTTCCGGACGCTGGAACCAAGAGCCGGTGTGCGTCGGCAGCCGGGGGTTTGCAGACCCCGGCGGCCGGTTTTCCGTGCCGGAGGAAAAATCGGCATCTGCCGTTGATTCACTCCGGTCCATGGTTTATATGACTGTCGGCGGATGCCTTGCAGGGGTGCTTGTGTTCGGCGACACGATCAGAGACGGAAGCGCCGCGACGATCCGGCAGCTGGTTGAAGACGGATACCGGCTGTCGGTGGTCTCAGGAGACGGGGCAGGCGCAACGGCGGCCACTGCCGGCCAGTTGGGGGTGGCCGACGCTTCCGGAGACATGACGCCGGTGGAAAAAGCCGGCCGTGTGCAGGAACTCCGGCGCAGAGGATACCGGGTGGCGATGATCGGTGACGGGGTCAACGACGCTCCGGCCCTTGCCAGCGCAGACCTGGGGGTTGCCGTTCACGGCGGCGGAGCGATCGGGGCCGAGGCCGCCCAGGTCACGCTGATGAAGAGCGATCTGCAGCAGCTGGTGGATTTTTTTGCCCTGGCCGGGCGGGTCAATCGCAAGATCCACCAGAACCTGGCGTTTTCATTTCTCTACAATGCGATCGCCATCCCGGTGGCCATGGCCGGGCTGCTTTCTCCGCTGGTGGCCGTCACGGCGATGCTCTGCAGCAGCCTGAGCGTGATCGGAAACACGCTATGGCTTATCAAGTCGCAGCCGGCATAAAATCTTCGGCGCGAGTGGATGAAGGTTTCGCGTTTCGCGAAACATGACAAAAGACCTTTTTTCGGCAGTCAACCGGCTGCGCCGGAAAACGCGCGAAGTTTGACGGTTCCGGTTGAGCCGAACCCTCAAGGTGCAAAAAGATGACCATTTCAGATCATTTCCAGCCCCGGGAGCTTCTGATCCTGGTGCCCGGTGCAAAGGGGGCTATCGGAAGCTCCCTGGCCGCCGCCGCCGAAGCATTGAGAACAGACCCGGCTTCGGTCAGACCGGGGCTGACCACCGGCGAGCTCTTCACCGATATCCTGCCGCTGGACGCCATCCGGGTGGCCGGCTGGGACCCCTGCGACGCCTCCTTGAACCAGTGCCTGCTGCAGCACCGGATTCTGCCGGAGGCCGTGGAAAGCCGGTACGGCGAGGCGCTGGCCAAGGTGCCGATCCTCTGTCCGGAGAAGACGGCCGAGAAGATCGGCGGCCAGGTGGAAAAGATTTTGGAAGACATCGATGGCTTTCAGGCGCGTTGGCCCGAAAGCCTTCCGGTGATGGTCAACCTGCTGCCCGCCGCTGCGGTTCCGGCGCCCGCCGAGACGTTCAACCTGGGCCGGCTCTATGCCGACATCCGGTGGGAGGTTTTCCCCGACCTGGCCTATGCCATCGCCGCGATTCGGGCCGGCATCCCCCTGGTCAATTTCACGCCGAATCGGGTCGAGCTGCCGGCGGTGCTCGATCTGGCGAAAGAAGTCGGCGTTCCGACGGCAGGAAGAGACGGAAAGACCGGCCAGACCTACTTTAAAATCGTTCTGGCCGAGGCGCTTCGGGCACGGGGGCTCTACGTGGACGGCTGGTACAGCCTCAACATCCTCGGCAACGAAGACGGCCGAAACCTCATGGACCCGGATCGAGCCCGGGGAAAGCTCGCCAACAAGACCGACATTCTCGACCGGGTGCTGGGCTACCCCGTGGGCGAACGCTACGGCCGGCCGACCCACCAGGTTCGGATCGAATACTACCCGCCCCGGGGGGATGCCAAGGAGGCATGGGACGTGGTCGATTTTCTCGGCATTTTCGACATGCCCATGTCGATCCGGCTCGATCTTCAGGGCCGGGATTCGATCCTTGCCGCACCGATGGTTCTGGACCTTGCCCGTTGGATGGCCGTGCTGGGCTCCCTGGGGCGCAAAGGCCCGGTGCCGGAGCTCGGCTTTTTTTTCAAGCATCCCGTGGGCGACAATCCCCCGGAGCGGTTTTCCGACCA
>CBFCZJ010000096.1:0-11549 GCA_965602445.1 uncultured Desulfobacterales bacterium
TCGAATTTTGAATTTGTTTCGTATTTCGAATTTCGTGCTTCGAATTTTTTCGCTTCGGGCTGAAAGGCAGAGCCAATTGCCTCTGACCTGGTCCTGAGGACCAGGATTGTGAAACTGCATTCAAAAGTGACAGAACCCAGGATTCAGCATCCAGGATCCATTTCTCCGACAAATCCCCCTGTACGGCGTTTCAGGGCTTATTCATGGCGGCCAGGAGGGCCTCGGCCATTTTCAGGTCTTGGGGGGTCGTGATTTTCAGATTGAAACCGTCGCCGCTGACGACCCGCACCGGCAGATCCAGCCGCTCCAGCAGCTGGGCATCATCGGTGACCGCCGTACCGGATTTCTGTGCGCTGAGGTGAGCCTTCCGGATCAGCTCGTAGCGGAACGCCTGGGGGGTCTGGGCCGTCCATAAACCGGTTCGGTCAACGGTTTGCATCACCTGCCCGTTGCCGGAGACCCTTTTTAGGGTGTCAAAAACCGGGCACGCCAAAATGCAGGCCCCGTTTTCCCTGGCGCCGGCAATGACCTTGCCGATCTGGTCCCGATGCACGAGGGGCCGCACACCGTCGTGGATGACGACAATCCCGGTGCCGGCGCCGGCGGCCTCGATGCCGCTGAAAACCGAATCCGCGCGATGCACGCCGCCTTCGGCCAGGAAAAGCGGTTTGCTGCCTCCGGCTCCCGGAAGCACGCGATCCCGGCAAAACGAAACATCTTCCTTTGCCACAACCACGACGATCCTGTCGATTTCCGGGCATCCGGCAAAGACGGAAACGGTGTGCGCCAATACCGGTTTTCCCGCCATCGGCAGAAACTGCTTGGGCGCCGATGCCTTCATCCGCAGACCGCGCCCCGCCGCTACGATGACGGCGCATACGTCCCCGGCCGGCAGGGAGCCGATTTCATTTTCCTTGGCTATGGAATCAATCATAACTTTTATAATCAAATCGCGGCAGCGATTTGATTATTTTAAGTAGCCGAGCTCTTTGGGCAGCGGGACGCCCTTTCCCATTGTATCTTCGCCGTAGTTGACTCCGGCCAGGATCTGAATGTCTTTGAGCGCACGGATGTCTCCTTCGAACATCACCTGGGAGATGTTTTCCTTCTGGATCTTGCCGCCGGCCCATTGGATGTCCAGCACGCTGCTGGCATCGAACCGGTCTTCTCCGACGACCAGATCCACCTTCCCGCCGTAGTGTTGAACGATTTTTGCCACGAGCAGGCTCGGCCGGCTGTGAAATCCGAGCTTGACCGGAACCCCGGCGGTGATCGAGGCCCGCTCGATGTTCTCGTTTAAAATCTCCTGGGCAAGATCTTTTCCGGCAGACAAAAAGTGGCAGGTATAATACAGGCCGTGGTTGATCGTGCGGTCCAGCAGCTCATCGGGGTTTACCAGCTCCGACAACCGATCCTGCACTTTCTTGTAAATGTTTTTGTAGCCGGCTTCGTGCAGGTGGCGCTCGTAGAAATGGAGCATGCGCCCGATCATCTGCAGCAGGTGAAACACGACGGAGAAAAATCCCCGCAATTGCTTGAGCATCCGGTTTCCGTAGCGGTAGCCGCCATGGATCACATAGGTGTCGAAAGACGATTGAAGGTTGTGGACCACCATCTCCAGACGCCGGATTTCCACTTCGTTGACTTTGGCCGGCACCAATTGGTAGAGCCCCTCGGCGCTGTAGGGCTCATAAAAACCAAGGTGATCCAGCTCCCGGGCAACCGAGAGAAATTCGCTGGCGATCTTGACGATGTTTTTTTTCTGGGCATCCCGGTTCTCGTCGTCAATGTCATACGGCAGCATCTGGCTGGTGGAGACTCCCGGGAAATCGGCCGGATCGAAAACCTCATCGGGCAGCGGAATCGACAGCCGCCGAGCCTCTTCAAGAACCACGGGGGCAATCTTCATCAGGGCGTTGGTGAGAAAATCAAGCGTCTTGTATCCCTCTTTGCGGAATTCTTCGTCGTCGGGCAGATCGTAGAACTGGAGCCGGTTGGAGATGTGCTTTTGAGAGTAGCCGCCGAGGCTCAGGTGCCTGACGGCTGCCGTCATCTCCCGATAAAAAAACCACTCCTTGCTGTTTTTGGCGCCGTGAAAATCGAGAAAATCCTCGAGGAGTTGAGAGGCGGAAATCAGCTTCGAGTAAAGCTTCTTGGTAAAGACGTAGCGGGATCGGTCGAAATTGGCAATGTAGCGGCAACACTTGAGGTAGTCATAAGAAAAAATCCGAAGTTTTTCAGCAAAGGAGATGTCGCAGAAGCTCCGGTCTTCTTCCATGGCAATATCTATGCTTTTCATTCCGTTGTCCTGGCGCATCCGCCCTTTCCGGCGCTGGGTTGGTGCACGCCAAAAACCGGGGAAACGGCCAGCCGATTGGCCGCCGCCTCCGGCTGAGGAGATGATACGGGTGTTTTACGCGTAAAGCAGCGGCAGGGAAGGTGCGGCCGGAGCAGTCCGTAAGCCGAATTCTGTTCCCGGAGGGGGTTGCCCCGGCTCCGGGCGACGATCATTCATCTAGGGTCGACGGTTGCCCGCCGCCTCAAGCGACCTACCCGGGAGCTTGGACGGGCCGCCCTCAAACGCTCCCCTATTTGGTCTTGCACCGGGTGGGGTTTGCCGAGCTTCCCCGGTCACCCGGGGAACTGGTGCGCTCTTACCGCACCGTTTCACCCTTGCTCCCGCGGAAAAACGCCCGAAGGCGCTGCCCTGCGGGGGCGGTCTGCTTTCTGTTGCACTTTCCTTCGCGTCACCGCGACTCCACGTTATGGAGCACCCTGCCCTGTGGTGTTCGGACTTTCCTCCGATCCCCTGACGGGGGCCGGCGATCGTCTGCCCTACTCCGACCGCACCGCTGATCGATCATGCCTCGCCTTGTTCCACTTTCTCTTCGCAGGCCGCGGCCTCTTCTGAGATGCCGCTATCTTCACAGGCCGGCTTCCAGTATAAAATTCTTTCACAGAACGGGCAGAATTTCAAGCTGTCAAAGCGCTGCAGTTCGTTGAACATCTGGGGGGGGATGTTCATATTGCAGCCCTGGCAGACGGACTGTACCACCGGTGCGATGGCCACGGCATAGCCCAGCGCCAGGATGCGATGGTAGGTTCTCATCAAGGAGGGGTCCAGTCGACCTGCGGTGTCTTGTCTTTTATTCTCCAATTCGGAAAGACGCTGCTGCTCCTCTGCCATTTCCTTTTCAATGGCGGCCCTGTCTTGTTTGATCTCTTCGGAAATCAGGGAAAGATCTTCTTTTTTCTTGGCCACAGCCGCCTCGATGGCATCGATCCGATCCATGGTTTCCAGGGCGCGGTCCTCGATGCCGGAGTTTTTCGCTTTCAGATCGTCGATCTCCTTGAGGGTCGCCTGGTACTCGCGGTTGGTTTTGACCGATCGCAGCCGTTCCTGGAGTTTCTTGATCCGCTCGGAGTTGATCTTCAGATCCGCCTCGAAGGTGCGGTAGTCTCTTTTCAGGTCGGTCAGCGACTGTTCGTCGCCGGCAAGGGCGCTTCCCTGGGACTCGATTTCCTCGTCCAGGGCTTTCAGTTTGGCCGGCTTGGCTTCCAAGCGCTTTTGAAGCTGGTATCGATCGGTTTCGATCGTCTGCAGTTCAATGAGGATATCGATCTGCTCCTTTGTAACGGACGCCATAACATCACCTAATTCCATCGTTGCATGGGTTCGCAGGGCGCCGGAGGCGTCCTGCTCGTTTCTGGTTACAATCGCCGAAACGGATCCTGCTCGGTCCGGCATTCCTCCACGGCCGCCGAAAATCCCCGCCGCTCGATCTCCTCTCTGAGACGCTCGGCCAGGGCACCGACCATGAGGTGTTCGGAGCCAAAGTGGCCGATATCGACGAGCGCCCGGCCGGCATTTTCCGCATCCCGGGCATCGTGGTAACGAAGATCTCCGGAAACAAAGGCCTGGGCGTCGGAGGCGAAAAACGCGCCCATCAAAGACCCGCCGCTGCCCGTGCATACGGCCACCCGGGAAACAGCCAAGGACGGATCCCCGACCATGCGCAACGTAAAAAGCCCCATTCGCTCCTTGATTTGTCGGGCCAGGTCAGAAAGGCTCACGGGCTGGGGAAGATCTCCGATTCTGCCGAGGCCTGGCCCCTGCCCAGCGAAAGTGTCCAGGCCGGAAATGTTCTCGATCCCGATCCTTTCGGCGAGCAAATCATTTAGCCCGCCGCGGGCGATGTCCAGGTTTGTGTGAACGGCCACCACGGCCAGTTTATGCGCCAAGGCCGCCTCCACCATCCGCCCTATGGGCGTTGCCGCATCGACCCGGCGAAGAGGGCGGAAAATCAACGGGTGGTGGGTCACCAGCAGATCAGCATTTTGCCGGCAGGCGGACACGACCACCTCGGGCTGAGGATCAAGGGCAACCCAGATTTTTTTCACCGGCCAGTGCCGGGCGCCGACCTGCAGCCCCGAATTGTCCCACTCCTCGGCCAGCTCCGCCGGTGCAATCGTTTCCAGGATCTGGATCAGGTCCCCGACGGTGGCGTTCATTTCCTGCCCGGCTCCTGAGGCCGACGGCGTGCTGCAGACGCAAAAAAAGGCGTGGTCTGCCCACGCCTTAGATGCTCTTTCCCGGTCGGGTTTCGCTTTTTGGCAGGTGCTTTGATCCGCACCTGAGATCTTCCATTCATTTCTTGGGGTTCCCTTCCGGTTTGGAGAGGCTGCGTTGGCCGCCGCCGTAAACCGCATGATCATGAAGTGGGCCCACCTGGGATCGAACCAGGGACCTACCGGTTATGAGCCGGTGGCTCTGCCAGTTGAGCTATGGGCCCTCATCGGTAAGGCCGAAGTACCGGATCAGTAGCTGCCGCCGTTCTTTTTGTCAACTGTCTATAAAACTTTTCAGCTTCCGGCTCCGTGTCGGGTGGCGCAGTTTGCGCAGCGCCTTGGCTTCGATCTGTCGGATACGCTCCCGGGTGACGGCAAAGTCCTGGCCGACTTCTTCCAGGGTGTGGTCGGCCTTTTCTCCGATGCCGAAACGCATTCGCAGCACCTTTTCTTCTCGGGGCGTAAGGGTTGCAAGCACCTTTCGGGTCTGCTCGGCCAGGTTGAAGCTCACCGCCGCATCCGATGGAAGCATGAATTTCTTGTCCTCGATGAAATCTCCCAGGTGGCTGTCTTCTTCTTCTCCGATGGGCGTCTCCAACGAAATCGGCTCCCGGGCGATTTTCAGCACCTTGCGGACTTTTTCCAGGGGGATCTCCATTTTTTCGGCGATCTCCTCCGGGGAAGGCTCCCGCCCCAGCTCCTGGACCAGGTACCGCGAGGTACGAATCAGCTTGTTGATGGTTTCGATCATGTGAACCGGAATGCGGATCGTCCGGGCCTGATCGGCAATCGCCCGGGTGATCGCCTGACGAATCCACCAGGTCGCGTACGTGCTGAACTTGTAGCCCCGCCGGTATTCGAACTTGTCCACCGCCTTCATCAGCCCGATATTTCCCTCCTGGATCAGGTCGAGAAACTGCAGTCCTCGGTTGGTGTATTTTTTGGCGATGCTCACCACCAGGCGAAGGTTGGCCTTGATCAATTCCCCTTTGGCGTTTTTGGCCCTCAAATGGCCGGTATCCACGTCTGCCATGATCCGCTTGAGCGAACGGTTTTTCGCTTTCAACCCGATCTCGCGCCCTGCGATGGCGTACTGGGTCTTTCTGAATTCAGAGTAAATGGACGCGATTTCTGCCACTTTCATGTTGCAGCGGGGTCGGGCCCATTTGACGAACTTTTTTTCACTGGTCGCTTCGGCCCGCATATCGGTCAGCGTGATGGACAGCCGTTCCGCACAGGCGGCCAACTTCTGGTTCATCTGATCGAACCATTCGATCTGGTCCCGGATCGCCTGTTCGATCTCTTCGATGACGCTGCCCTCCAACCGCCAGTCCTTGAGCAGGTTGAAAATCTTGTTGTTTCTGCGCGCGATGCTTCGCCGGATCCGCCGCTGTGCATCCGGTTGAAGCTTGGCGGTGAAAAGCTTTTCCCGAAGCAGGCGATTTTCTTCGTGAATGGCAAGGATCTGGCGGATCGTGCTCAAAAAGCTTTCGATCTGAAACACCTCGTCGACATAGGTATCGCCTTCATCCAGATCCCTCAATACGTGCTTGGGACGCAGAGCGCCGTTTTCGATCTTCGCCCCGAGCAGCAAAATCGCTTCGACGCCGGTGGTGGTTTCCAATAGGGCCTTGAGCACCTCCTGCTCACCGGCTTCGATCTTTTTGGCGATCTCCACCTCCCCTTCACGGCTCAGGAGCGTGACCAGCCCCATCTCCCGAAGGTACATTTTCACCGGGTCGGTGACGCTGCCAAAGTCTGCCACTGCGCTGGCGCCCGCCTTCCGTTCCCGGCTTTTCTTTTCAGCTTCGATCTCCTTTTTTTTCGTTTTATCAACGACATCGATGTTCATCTCGTCGAACATCATCAGGGTTTCGTCGATGTTGTCCGGGGAGGTCGCCTCCTCGGGAAGCACCTCGTTGACCTCCTCATAGGTTAGATATCCACGCTTTTTTCCTTTGACGATCAGCGCCTTGAGGGCCTTCGCCTGGGGAGAATCTGCTTTCGCGGACGATTTCTTGGTTCTTTGCGCGGCCTTCTTTGCCATACGCTCCAACCTCCCGAATCTGGCGGCGTTCCGGTTAACAGTGGTTATGGTTTACGGCGCTACTCCTTTTTAAGGAGCGCCATCTTCTCTTTTTCCCTGCGAACGGCCTGCTTGTATTTTTCGGCGAGCAGACGATCCAATGAAGCTTCGTCGCTTCCCTTTTCAGCGGCCAGGATCTCTTCTGTCAGGTCATCTCGGCTCCGGACCGCTCCCCCCTTCAGCAGTTGGGCGATCAATTGGAGGCCGGATTTCCGGTTCCACGGTTCGTCTTCCATGGCCAGGGCTGCAACGGTATCCTCGCTTCCCTCGATCGCTTCGACGATCTCCGAGGCCCGGACCGGCCGGTCCCGCTGGGCGAGGACATAGGCGCCGATTCGGCGCAGCACCGAATCGGAGAAGTGATCCAGCACCTTGCGCTGGTCGATATTGTCGAGAATGTCCGGAAACTGCAGCATCATCGCAACGATTTTCCGCTCCAGCCGGTTTTCGGCGTTTTTCCTGTCCGGGAGCGGCCGTTGCCCCGCCCTTTTGTTGACGTCGTCGCTGCCGGCCGCCCGAATTTTCTCCAGCAGGGCCGATTCCTCGATGCCAAGACGCTCGGAAAGCTCCCGGATATACAGGGCGCGTTTGACAGGGTCGGCAAGCGCCGCCAGCGGAGAAGCCATTTCGGCGACGATTTTCACCTTGCCCTCCACCGAAAGCCCGTGCTTGTTTTGCGCCGAATCCATCAAAAAAGGAATCACGCTCTGGGCTTTCTCGGCCAGGGCGGCAAACCGGCTGCCGCCGTGTTCACAGACAAAAGAATCCGGATCATGGCCTGCTGGAAGGACTATAATCTGGGCATCCACATATTCCTTGTCAAATACCTGTATGCTCCGCTCGGCCGCTCGGATGCCCGCATCGTCCGAATCATACACGAGAACGACCCGCCCTGCTTCTCCGACGAAACCGCGCAGCATCCGCACATGATCGACGGTCAGGGAAGTCCCGAGGGTGGCCACGGCATTTTTGATTCCGCTCTGGTGCAGGCTGAGCACGTCAAAATAGCCCTCCACCACGAAAACGGCGCCGGTCTGGCGGCAATGGTTTCGGGCCTGGTGGGCGCCGTACAGCGAGCGGCTTTTGTGGTAAACTGGGTTTTCAGGTGAATTCAGGTATTTAGGAAGAGTATCGTCCAGTACCCGACCGCCGAAACCGACCACCCGGCCGCCGACGTCTTGAATGGGGAAGATGATCCGCTCCCGGAAGCGGTCATAGTAGCCGTCCCCGCTTTTCCGCGGCCCGATCAGCCCGGCCTTTTCCACCAGCGGCAGGGGCAGTCCGGTTTTTTTGGCGTGGGAGACCAACTGGTCCCAGCCGCCCGGCGCAAAGCCGATCTGAAAATCTTCGAGAACCCCGGCAGGCATCTGGCGGCGATGCAGATAGCCCATCGCCCGGTCACCGGTTCCCTTCCGATAAAGCGCTCCCCGGAAAAATTCAGCCGCCCTGAGGTTGATGGCCAGAATTTTTTCCCTCTCGCTGTACCGCCGCCGCTGCTCTGGAGACTGCCCCTGCACCGGCAGTTCGATGCCGTACTTTCCGGCCACCGCCTGAACCGCTTCGGGAAATGACATGCCGTCGTGTTTCATCAAAAACGTAAAGACGTTTCCTCCGGCCCCGCAGCCGAAACAGTAAAAAATCTGCTTTTCACGGTTGACGCTGAAGGAGGGAGTTTTTTCGGCATGAAACGGGCAGAGTCCGAGAAAGTTCCTGCCCGATTTCTTGAGCACCACGGATTCGGAAATAATGTCCACGACATCCGCCGCCGTTCGGATTTCGGCAATTTTCTCTTCAGGGATGTAGCCGGTCAAAAAAGAGCACCCCCCTATTCGAATCATGACCTGATGGTCTGTCAAGAAAGGGGCCTAACGGGGATGAGGGCCGATCAAAGTTTCCAAGCGAACCGAAACCATCGATCATCGGTCAAACAGCAAATCGATCCGACCCAAAAAACTCGACAGATAAACGTGTAGTTTTGTTCACAACCCTTTCAATGTCAAGTCATATTTCCTTCTTTCTTTCCTGCCGCAACGGCGATGGCCTCTTGCAGGTCAAGGCTGCCGCTGTATAGCGCGCGGCCGGTGATCACGCCGACGACGCCGGCCGCCTCCAGGGGCAGGAGCCGACGGATGTCATCGATCGAGGAGACCCCCCCTGAGGCAACCACCGGAATCCGCACCGCTTCGGCCATCCGGCGGGTCTCGTCGATGTTCGGGCCGGTCTGCATGCCATCTCTGTCAATGTCGGTGAAGTTGATGGCGGCCACCCCGTCGTCCTGGAACCGGCGGGCCAGGTCCGCGGCCATGATCGTGGTGGTTTCGGTCCAGCCTTCGACGGCCACCTTGCCGTCCTTGGCATCGATTCCCACCACGATTTTCCCCGGAAATCGGCGGCAGGCCTCTTTGACCATTTTCGGATTTCGAATTGCCTCGGTTCCGATCACCAGCCGTTTCACCCCCAGCTCGGCGTACATGGCAATGACATCCAGGGAGCGAATGCCGCCGCCCACCTGGACGGGAACCTCGACCGATCGAAGGATGCTTCGGATCGAATCCAGGTTGCAGGGGGTTTTTTCCACCGCACCGTCCAGGTCCACGACGTGGAGCATTTGCGCCCCGTGGCCTGCCCATCGGATGGCCATGGCCGCCGGGTCATCGGAAAACACCGTCTCTTGGTCCATGCGGCCCTGCAAAAGCCGCACGCACCTGCCCTTTCGGATGTCTATCGCGGGAATAACAATCATATGCGGACTCGATATTTCGACGTCGTTTACGGAAAGTCGGCAAATGCGGCATCGAGCGCCTGCCGGGCCATTTCCGGCGCCGTCACCCAGCGCCCCTTTCGTTCGATAAACTTTCCGACTTGAAAAAGGTCCTCGCTCAGGCTCCGCTGGGTGTCGTCCACCCCCGCACTCCAAACGATGCGTCCCGCCGGCATTTGAATCAGGTGAAGATCAAAGGCCACCGAGGCCGGCGAATCAACGCCGTAGGCGGTTCCCACCCGATCTTTGAACCGGTATACAAAACCGGCAAGAACGGCATCGGCAGACAGGGCGCTGCCGATGTTGACGATCGCCTGCCGATCCGGCACAAGGTCTTCATTTCCGAGCGACATCTGCGACAAAACGGCCCGGGCCTGCCCCGGATAAATGACCGAAAATTCATTGCGATCTTCAAGGGTTGCCACGACATAATCGGTCAAAAAAGAGACGGCCTCGTCGGAGACCGGCCCGATGGGAAACACCTTTCCGGAAATCGGGGAACGCACCGCCGACTCGGCCGGATACCGGGCGGCCATGTTTTGAAACGACAACACAAGAATGGATTCCGGTGCGGCGCCCCCGGCGGCATCCGACACCGTCACCCGGCTCTGACAAGCGGTGTGCCACGTCAAAAGACACAGCGCAAAAAAAGCTGCCGCGGGGAAATGGCAGGCCCCGCGGCGAAGGGAAAAACGCATGGCTTTTCCTCATGCGGCCGGCTATAACGCCCCCTTGGTGGAGGGCGCACCGGTCCTTCTCGGATCGATTGCCGAGGCCTGGTCAAGCGCCCGCCCGGACGCCTTGAACATCGACTCGATGATGTGGTGCTCGTTTTCTCCGTAAAAAACGTTCAGATGCAGGTTCAGTCCGCCGCGGGACACCAGGGCGCGAAAAAATTCCTTTGCCAGAAGCGTATCGAAAGCGGCGCTCGGGACATGGCCGGATGGAAGAAAAAACGCAAGAAAGGGCCGCCTTGACAGGTCCACCGTGACTGCGGTGAGCACTTCGTCCATGGGGACCACCGCATGGCCGTAACGCTGAATCCCGCTGCGGTCCCCCAATGCCCGGTCCAGGGCTTCGCCGAGCACCAACCCCACATCCTCCACCGTGTGATGGAAATCGACCTCCAAGTCTCCCTGGGCATCGACGGCAAGGTCGAATAGACCATGGGCGGAAAACAGTGCCAGCATATGGTCAAAGAATCCAACCCCGGTGGAAACCTGGCTGATACCGGTTCCATCCAGGTTCAGCGAAATGCGGATTTCCGTCTCTTTGGTCGCCCGCTGTGCGGTAGCCGCTCTTTCCATTTCCTGGGAATCTCCCGATTTCCGCAGCGCCGGGCCGGGCATCGGCCGCCACGGGTGTAATACAAGATAACCCTACAGAATTTTTTAATATTCGTACAGTCAAATCCGGAAAATGTCAACGGCTTCGGCGGCCATGGATCGCCGCAGCCGGACCTTGCAAACCGCGCCGATCATCTCGCACGAATCTTCCCTGTGCCGTTGTTTTTTTTCTACAGATGAAAAATGCCGACTCATTTGAGTCGGCATTTTTCATCTGTTGGTGGAGATGAAGGGATTCGAACCCTCGACCTCGGCGTTGCGAACGCCGCGCTCTCCCAGCTGAGCTACATCCCCACAAATGCGCTCCGCGACAAATCCGCTCCGCGCATTTGTAAAATAAAAAACGATTGGGCTTGCCAAGTCGGAGTCTTGGAGCTCAGATACCAAGGAGTGCTTTTGATAACAGAATTGGAAGAGGCGGTCAAATAAAAAACCTTGC
Organism: uncultured Desulfobacterales bacterium; assembly: GCA_965602445.1. Lineage (GTDB taxonomy): Bacteria > Desulfobacterota > Desulfobacteria > Desulfobacterales > CAFBRK01 > JAIPEL01. The sequence continues at coordinate 11,202 of CBFCZJ010000096.1, forward strand.
AAAATTCGTCCGCAAATGTTGGTTTCAGGGGCTTGACAGGTGATCCGTCAACTTTCGAGTTTCTTCTTCAATGGAGAACAACGGAATTATTTACCAGTGTAAGGCTGCAGTCAGGGCTGTGGGGGGATCTTCCCGGAGGACGGGAAACTGTTTGAGGAGTTTAGTGGCCGTTGAACCGAACAGCGATGGATGCCCTGCAAATTTGGACAGTGGCCGGGCAGCCTTCAACCTATTTTCCGAAATCAAGTCCCTGTTCGGTTCTACGGCCACTTGGCTCCGAGTTTTTCACGGCTTCCGGGAAGATCCCCCCACAGCCCTCATATCAACCTTATCATCGTGCATAGGCCC
>CBFCZJ010000097.1:0-11405 GCA_965602445.1 uncultured Desulfobacterales bacterium
ATACCGGTGAAAACCTGGAATACCAGTTGGTGGGCCCGGACGAGTCGGATATCGGAAAGGGTAAGATCTCGGTGGCTTCGCCGCTGGGCCGGTCTTTGATCGGGAAAAAGACCGGCGACGAGATCACCATTCAGGTGCCCGGCGGAAAGCGGGTCTATGAACTGGTGGAAATACTGTAGAAGCTGCTTCCGGCGGGGCGAGGGCCGTTTCCGACGAAGGCACGGGTCCGGCGCATGTTTGGCTCGAATACAACAATCCGGTTATCTATGAAGCTCAAGGAGGCCTGAGCCGGATGCCGATGGGGGTCGGCTCTCCGGCCGGCCAAAACTCGCCGTAAAGGCCGCGTAAAGACGGCCGCTGATGAAAACGTTGAAAATTGCCGCGGCAAACGGGAATGTCCGGCAACCCCCGTTGCCTGGTTGCGGCCGTCTTAACGCGACCTAACCGGCTCAAACAGTTGCCCGGCATCCGAGTCGACCCCCATCGACATCCGGCCGAACCAAGCTGGAGGATTCCGGATAAGCGCATACAACCATTTATCTTTTGACGGCGGTTCGGCCGTCTAAGGAGGACAGCCGTGGCACGCATTACGATCGAAGATTGTCTCAAGCGGGTTTCCAACCGGTTCTTGCTGGTCCACATGGCCGCCCGCCGGGTTCGCCAGATTCGGGAGGGTTCCGAGTATCTGGTCAGCGCCCCCAAAAATGAGGATATCGTGGTCTCTTTGAGAGAAATCGCCGCTGGAAAGATTCGTCTTCGCACGGAAAGTCCTGAATCCGAAGAGACCGAAGCCTGACGCCGATCCTGCCCTGCACGCTTTGCTTTCTTTGCGGCCGCCCCTGGCAGCCGCTGCCTGCCGGCATCCGGAGCCTTTGCATTGGCCAACGTCAGCAGCTCATACCGGAATCTGAACCGGGCCGTCGGCCGGGCGATCCATGCCTACGACATGATCGCCGACGGGGATCAGATCCTTGTGGGGCTTTCCGGCGGCAAGGACAGCATGGTCCTTACCTGGATTCTTGCCGAAAGACGCCTGCGGGTGCCTGTTGCATATGCGCTTTATCCGGTGTATATCGACCCGGGATTCGCCGGCGGCTTTGCAGAGCCCCTGGACGCCTTTGCCCGCCGGTGCGGCACCGAGCTGCGGGTCGAACAGACCGACTTTGGTATCCGCGCCCACGGTCCGGAAAACAGGGAAAATCCTTGTTTTCTCTGCTCGCGGCGCCGGCGCCAGCGGCTGTTTGAGATCGCCGATGAACTTGGATGCGGGAAGATCGCCCTCGGCCACCACCAGGACGATATCATCGAAACCCTGTTTTTGAACATGTTCTACGCAGGGGAGATGAGCACCATGAAGCCGGTTCAGCCGTTTTTCAAGGGCCGTTTCAACGTGATTCGGCCGCTGGCATTTGCCGGCGAGCAGCTCATCGGACGAACGGCCCGGACGCTCGGTTTTCCGACTTTTGAAAATCCATGCCCGAGCGCGGCTGCTTCCAAGCGCCGTGAGGTCAAGGAGATGCTCCAGGGCCTGTATCGGAGCAACCGCAAGATCCGTGGCAATATTTTCCGCGCCATGCGCCGCGTCAGGCCCGAATATCTGCTGTGATCGCAAGGAGGCGTTGTGAGAAACGGCTTCGACCTCACCATGAGAGACATCCAAAACGAACGGGATTACCGCCACATCCCGATCGACAAAGTCGGCATCAAAAACATCCGCTATCCGATCACCGTCCTGGACCGGCGCAATCACACTCAGAACACCGTGGCCAACATCAACATGTACGTGGATCTTCCCCACAAGAACCGGGGGACTCACATGAGCCGGTTTGTGGAGCTGCTCCACCTGTTTCGCCCTGAAATCTCCTTGAAGAAGTTTTCGGAAATCTTAGAGGAGATGAAAAAGCATCTCAACGCGGCCTCTGCCCATGTGGAGATCACCTTTCCCTACTTCATTGAAAAAACCGCTCCGATCAGCCTTGCCCCGGGGCTGATGGACTACACTTGTCGTCTGATCGGCTCCAGCGATCCGGAAGGAAAGACCGACCTGGTGTCGGAGGTGATCGTGCCGATTACTTCGGTCTGTCCCTGCTCCAAGGAGATCAGCGATGCGGGAGCCCACAACCAGCGGGGGGAGGTGCGCCTGGCCGTCCGTTTCCGCAAGTTCATCTGGCTCGAGGACATGATCGAACTGGTGGAGCATTCCGCTTCCTGCGACGTATTTTCGGTGCTCAAACGGGTGGATGAAAAGCAGGTCACAGAGCGGGGGTACAACAACCCCAAGTTTGTCGAAGACATCGTCCGCGATGTCGCCGTCAGCCTCAAATCCGACCCCAATATCACTTGGTTTTCCGTGAGTGCGGAAAATTTCGAATCCATCCACAACCACAGCGCCTACGCCCACATCACCAGCGAACCGACCCCCCCCCGGTAGCCGATATCCCGGCTCGCCATCCTCCCATAGCGGTAAATTCGAAATCCGAAGCACGAAATCCGAAACAAATTCGAATCTCGAATGTTGATGAAATCGTAAAAAGTGCCCGAAGCGTCATTCCGGGCTTGACCCGGAATCCAGAACTTATCGAAATCACTGGATTCCGGATCTCGCTCCGCTCGTCCGGAATGACGAATAGGGGCCGATTCGGACTTTTTACGAGACCATCAATGTTCGAATGACAAAAACGGGACATTTCTTCGGTCCTTGTCAAAGAAACGAAGAAAAGAGTTTCGGACATTTGAATTTCGGTCATTCGAATTTGTTTCGATATTCGGATTTCGTGCTTCGGACTTCGATATTTTATGGCAGGGCGGCGGAAAGCTCTTGCAGGACTCGATCTGCGGATCGGCCCGGGGTGTTGATCAAGATGACGAGTCGATAGAGACCGGAAGCGGCTTCGATATACCCTGCCCGGGTTTGAATCCCTGCCAGGGTGCCGGTCTTTGTGCGGATGCGGTTTTCTTCGACGATCAGGTGGCGGTAAGGGACGAAGGAATCAACAACGGCCAGCAGTCCTTCGGCCGTGATCCGGTTTTGACGGGAAATGCCGGACCCCTCGGTCAATGTCAGACCGCGAATGCCCAGCTTCTCCTCGGCAAACGCCGAAAGGGCCCGAACCCCTTTTTCGAGGGTGCCGGGCGGACCGTAGCGTTTGGCGCCGGCCGCGATCAGGATCTGATTGGCCGTAAAGTTGTTGGAATGGGCCATCAGCCGTTCGACCACGGCCGTCAAGGCAAAAGCAGAGCGATGCCGGTGGAGGCGGCGGTCCCGGTCCGGTGTAACCCGGCCGAAACGAACCTGGCCCTGCACCGTCACGCCCGCTTTTTTCAGAAAATAGGCGAAGAGATGACCGGCATACCGGAGCCCTTCGCGGTTGCCGTCGGCGAGCACGATCCGGCCCCGGGTCATTCCGGCGCTCTGGATTCGTTGGATCGCCGGCGGAAGCAGGGGCGTTTGCGGCTCTGCGCTGACCAGGCGGCCGTCGGGGGCCGTCTTGAAAAAGACCGTATTGAAGTTGACGCACAGCGCGCCGTTTGGGGCGTCGTAAGGCTCGAAAGAGTCGCTTACGCCGGGGATCGTAAGCGGCCGGGAAAAGAAAGTGTCGTCGAGAACCAGGTCGCCCACGGTCTTTTTTCCGGGCAGGGCTGCGGCCACCTCCGATGCGACGGCCGCAACGGCTTCGGATACGAGCATCGGATCGCCGTATCCCTTGATTTTCAGATTGCCCTCCGGATCGAGGAAAAAGTCGGTGGGAAAACGGTACGATTCTCCCAGAATCTCGAATCCGGCCAGGGCGGTGAGCAGCTTGAGGGTCGATGCAGGAATGCGGGGGGCTTCGGTGTGCTTTGCCAAAAGTATGCTTCCGTCGGGGCCGGCCAAAACCAATGCGTCTTTAGGTCCCACCAGTGCCGCGGCCCGGGCAAGCCGGGCCCGGTCGGGCCCGGCCGTGTCGGCCGCAGCCGCCGCCGCCCAGAAAAAAAAGGCGGCGGCGATCATGGGAAGCGTGGCAATCCATGATTTTTTCGCGTCGGAAAACAAAGAAGGCCCCCTTGGCGCGATAGTCAAGGCGATTCTACAATGAGGGTGACCGGTCCATCGTTGACCAGGTCTACGGCCATTTTGGCGCCAAACCGGCCGGTTTCGACGGCAAGACCCCATTTGCCGAGGGCGGCGGCAAATTGCCGATACAGGTCCCGTGCCGGAGCCGGATCAGCGGCCTGTTGATAGGAGGGTCTTCTGCCTTTGCGGCAGTCCCCGAACAGGGTGAACTGGGAGATGACCAGCACCTCTTTGCCGACGTCGAGGACCGATCGGTTCATTTTGCCGTCGTCGTCTTCGAAGATCCGAAGATGGGCGATTTTTTCCGAAAGCCAGTCCGCGGCTTCCGCGTCGTCACCTCGACCCACCGCCAGAAGCACGACCAGCCCCTGTCCGATCCGGCCGATCGTCTCATCTTCCACGGTCACCGACGCGCTGCTGACTCGCTGGACCACGGCGCGCATGGGATCCTCCCGAGTTGGGGTTTGAGAACAGTTAGGCGATGGATGTGGATAGGGTCAAGGTAAGTGCCTAGAGTGACTATAGTGCCTAGAGTGCCTAGAGTGACTAGAGTGCCTAGAGTGCCTAGAGTGACTAGAGTGCCTATGGTGCATAGAATTATTGAACTTTATCCGTTTGATCAACAGGATGCTGGAGCGAAGCGACCCCTTATACTCTAGGCACTCTAGTCACTCTAGGCACTCTAGTCACTGTCTTTTCTCCCCAGCAGTTCGGCAAACGGATTGTGAAACGGGGTCCGTTGCTTTTCTTGGCCTCCGTTGTTCTTCTTCCGGTCTGCACTTTTTTTGCCGGGCCGGCGTTCGGCCGGAGGCGTCCGCCGTTCGACCTGGCCCGGATTTTTCTTCATGGAAAGAGCGATTCTTCTTCGTTCCAGGTCGACCTCGAGCACGGTCACCGTTACCCGCTGCTGGACCCGGACCACCTCGGCCGGGTTGCGCACGAACCGGTCGGCCAGCTGGCTGATGTGAACCAGGCCGTCCTGGTGGACGCCTACATCGACAAAGGCGCCAAAGGCGGTGACGTTGGTGACCACCCCGGCAAGGCGCATTCCCGGCTGCAGGTCTTCGAGCTTGTCGATGCCGTCTGCAAACGAGACGGTTTCGAATTCCTGCCGCGGATCCCTTCCGGGCTTGGAAAGCTCCTGCAAAATGTCCCGCAGGGTCGGCAGGCCGACGCCGGCCCCGGCATACCGGTTCAGGTCGATGTTTTTGCGAAGATCGGCGACTGTCATCAGCTCCGATACGGTGCACGCAAGATCGGCTGCCATGGCCTGGACCACCGGGTAGCTTTCCGGGTGTACGGCGCTCGCGTCAAGCGGGTTTTCTCCGCCTCGGATCCGTAAAAAACCGGCGCACTGTTCGAAGGCCTTCGGCCCGAGCCGCGGGACCTTGCGCAGCACCGACCGGCTCGGGAAAGATCCGTGTTCGTCCCGATGGGCCACGATGTTTCTGGCCAGCTGGGGGCCGAGTCCCGAGACGTATGTCAGCAATTGGGTGCTGGCGCGGTTGACATCGACCCCAACGGCGTTGACGCAGCTGACCACGACATCATCGAGCGCCTCCCGCAGCGCGGTCGGATCGACGTCGTGCTGGTACTGTCCGACGCCGATGGATTTGGGGTCGATTTTGACCAGCTCTGCCAGCGGATCCATCAGCCGCCGTCCGATGGATATCGCCCCGCGGATCGTCAGGTCCAGTTGAGGAAACTCTTCTCTGGCCGCTTCCGAGGCCGAATAGATCGAGGCCCCGCTTTCATTGACGAGCATGACAGGAAGCGGACTCGAAAAAGCAATTCCGCGGACCAGCGCCTCGGTTTCCCGGCCGGCGGTGCCGTTTCCCACGGCCACGGCTTCGATCCCGTAGTCGCTGCAAAGTTCGGCGATGCGGCGGGCCGCCTCCTGGTCCTGTCTCTTGGAGCGGTGAAGAAATACCGTTTCGTAGTGCAAAAGCTTTCCCTGTCGGTCGAGGCATATGAGCTTGCATCCGGTTCGAAACCCCGGGTCGATTCCCATGACCCGGCGGGGACCCAGCGGCGGGGCCAGGAGCAATTCCCGGAGATTTTCGGCAAAAATGCGGATCGCTTCGGCATCGGCCCTGTCCTTGGCAGACAGCCTCATCTCGGTTTCCATGGAGCGGGAAATCAGACGCCGATAGCTGTCGGCCGCCGCTTCGGCCACCTGCTCGGCGTCGGCGCCGTCGCCTTTGACAAATCGGCTCCGCAACAGATCCAGGGCCTGGTCTTCCGGCGGCGCGATCGACAGGGTCAGGATGTCTTCACGCTCTGCTCGGCGCATGGCCAGCACGCGATGGGAGGGGGCGTCTTTGAGCGGTTCGGACCAGTCGAAGTAATCCCGGTATTTGGCGCCGTCGGTCTCTTTGCCGGCCGCCAGCCGGCTGCTGAGAATTCCTTTTTCCGCGAACAGGCGGCGCATCTGCGACCGGGTTTCGGCGTCTTCGTTGATCCATTCGGCGATGATGTCCCGGGCGCCGGCCAGTGCTTCCTGGACCGTGGCAACCTTTTTCTCCGGATCGACGAAGGCCGCGGCCGCGGTCTCCGGATCCGTCCCGCTTTGTGCGAAAATGGCTTCAGCCAGTGGTTCGAGGCCCTTTTCCCGGGCCATGGAGGCCCGGGTGCGCCTTTTGGGCCTAAACGGAAGATAGAGGTCTTCGAGTTCGGCCAAACTCGCGGCGGCAAGCACCTGCGCCTCGAGTTCTTCTGTCAGGTGGCCGTGCTCTTGAAGAGATTTTAAAACGGCCGTCTTCCTGGACTCAAGCTCCCGGACTTGGCGGAGCCGGTCCCGGATGCGGGTGACGGCGACCTCGTCCAGGCTGCCGGTGGCTTCCTTGCGGTAGCGGGCAATGAAAGGAATCGTCGCCCCGTCATCGAGAAGATCGGCCACCGCCGAAACCTGGGACTCGTTCACGGACAGCTCTGCCGCGATGGTCTCCACGTGGGTGTTGCTCATCTGAAAATTCTCCTTGGATCAAGATGGGCGGCCGTTGTCTTCGGCCGGCAACGGACCACCGTGATAAGGGGTCCTATGGCAAATGTCAACTCCATTGCGCGGCCGGCCGGGGGGTTGCCGTCTTGACAATGCGCGCAAAACGGCGATAGGGTGATGCGGTTTTTCGGGCCTTTGCACACCGCCCCGGAGGGACAATGAAAGAGCGCTACAAGGCATCGTTGAAGGGGCACTTTCTGCTGGCCATGCCCGGCCTGATGGATCCGAACTTTTTCCAGACCGTGACCTGCATTTCCGAGCACACGCCGGAGGGGACCGTCGGCCTTATCGTCAACAGGATGCACCCGTCGCTTGTCCTCGGCGAAATTTTCCAGGAGCTTCAGATCGAAGCGGAAGGTCCTGCGGCGGCAGAACCGGTTTACATCGGGGGCCCGGTGCACATTGGAGAGGTATTTATCATCCACGGCCCGCCGTTCGGATGGAAGGGGTGCCTGATGATCACCCCCACCCTGGCCATGAGCAACACCAAAGATATCTTGGATGCGATCGCAGAAGGCAGGGGGCCCGGGAAATTCGTGGTGGCGCTGGGATGCGCCGGATGGGGAGAAGGACAGCTGGAAGAGGAGCTGAGGCAAAATGCCTGGCTCACCGGCCCGGTCCATGACGACATCATCTTCAGCATCCCCTCAGAGGATCGGTGGCAGGCGGCCATGAATCGCCTCGGTGTCGACCCTTCCATGCTCTCCGGGACCGCCGGAAACGCGTAATACCTGTGGGCGTAATGGTGGCGACGATGGTTTCTTCGATGAAGAACCATCGCCGAAACTCTGCCGTCGAGCACTGATCCGGCCGGTGCATCACCCCTGCGGGGCTTGGACCGAGGCTTTGGCCTTGACTTTGGACGCCTGGGGCTTTGCCTTTTTCCGACAGACACTGTCTTTGCGAACGAAGGCACAGAGCTTCGGATTGTGGTATTCCTTGCAATTCAAGGGATTGTACAAGGGACACTCCGGGTTCTTTTCGGACATGAATGTTTCGGCTCCTGTTGGACAAAATTCCCACATCTTTTAACGCGGCTTCCGGCGTTCCATACTCCTGCAAATCCCTGTGTACAGCGGTTTGCGGGATGGATGAGTCGAGAAGTATCACAAAGACCCGGATTTTACAAGATTTCGTGGGTGAAGCCGTACATTTCCAGCGCCTTTCGACCGGCGGTGCGCTTTTGACAATCTCTTGAACCCATTGTACAGATTGCAGATGATGGATGCCTTCAATCACCTGAAAAGGGAACTGCTGGCGGTCGACCGGGACTTGGAGAGTCTTGTCGAGGCCATTTCTTCGATGCCCGAACTCGATGTCCAGTCCTTTGAAGACTGGCGCCGAACCCTTTCCGGCATCCGCCAGCAGCTTGCCGAAGACGTGATCCGCGTGGCCGTGGTCGGCGCGATCAAGTCCGGTAAGAGCACCTTTGTCAATTCCCTGCTGGGCGACGATTTTCTCAAGCGCGGCGCCGGCGTCGTCACTTCGATCGTCACCCGGATTCGCTCCGGCCGGCGGCTGCGGGCGCGGCTCTATTTCAAGTCCTGGGATGAAATCAACGCCGACATCGAAGAGGCGATGGTGTTGTTTCCGGCCCTCAACCGCCCGGAGGAAGAAGGCGGTTTCGACATGCGGCGGGAAAAGGACAGATCCGCGCTGCAGGAAGCCCTTTCCACCCTCGGCGCCGAGCGCCTGATTCAAAACGACTCCCGGGACGCCAACAGCGTGCTGCTCTTTTCCTACCTCAAGGGCTATCCGGAGGTTCAGCATCTCATCGGGTCAGAGCCCGTCCTCCACGATTTCGAAGGCGCGCTTTTCTCTGAGCATCGGCTTTTTGCCGGGGCCGATTTTATGGCCGTCTACCTGAAAGACATCGAGCTGGAGATCGGTGATGCCGGGCTGGACGACAATGTGGAGCTTGCCGACTGCCAGGGAAGCGATTCTCCGAATCCGGCCCATCTGTCGATGATCCAGGACTACCTGCTGCGGACCCATTTCATCATTTACGTCATCAGCAGCCGAACCGGACTGCGGCAGGCGGACATCAAGTTCCTGTCGATCATCGGCCGCATGGGGATTCTCGACAACATGCTCTTTGTGGTCAACAGCGACATCGACGAGCACGAAAGCCTGGACGACCTCCAGGCGCTTGTGGGAAATGTCAGAGATGAGCTCTCCCTGATCCGGCCCGAACCGCATGTGTTTTGTTTTTCGGCGCTTTACAACCTGTTTCGGAATCAACAGGGGAAACTTTCCGAGCGGGAGTCTCTCCGGCTGGAGCACTGGGAAAAGGAAACGACGCTGACCCGGTTCTCCGATGAGGAAACCGCGCGCTTCCAGGAGGAATTTAAGCGGAAGCTGACGGCCGAGCGGATGTCCCTGTTCATGTCCAACAACCTGGAGCGCCTGCGGGTGATCGGAGACGGTCTGGGAAGATGGCTCCGGGTGCGGCGGGATCTGCTGTCCCAGGACTCCAGCGGCGCTGCACAAATCCTGGACCGGATTCGGCTTCACCAGGAGCGGATGGACCAGGTTCGATCCATGATCAAAAGCACCCTGGAAGGCTCCGTGGGCAAACTCAAGGCAGAGCTTCGCCGGGAGCTCGACCGGTTTTTCGACGCCTCCCACGGCAGTCTTCTTCCCGGGGTCTTCGATTTTGCTCGTCGCTACGATCCCCCATTGGCGGACTACGAGAACAATCTTGAATCGGCGGGATTCACCCCGACGCTGTACCTGCTGTTCCAGGATTTCCGTCAGGCCGTAAACGGCTATCTCGCCGAGACGGTCAACCCGGAGGTGGTGGGCTTTATTCTGCGAATCGAAGCCCGGATCCGGAGCTCTCTGCAGTCGGTGGCCCGGCCTTACGATGCCATGATTCAAGAGGCCTTGGCGGAGCACGACCGATCCCTGGAGCGCTTCGGCGTCCACGTCGGAGAAGAGCGGCAGGCAAGCATCCAGATGCCCGACATGGAAACGATTCGAAACCGGGCCGGCCTTTCGATGCCGCCGGCGGTGGCGCACCTGCGCTACTCGGCCCGGATTCGCACCGAGGCGGTCATGCGGTTTGGTTTTTACTCGGTGCTCAAAGCCTTCAAGAAGATCCTGAAAAAACCGATCAGCAGTCCCAGGGAGGAGGGCGTTCAGGCGCTCAGAGACGGCCTGCGACGGATCAAGCGGGAGACCGAACGGTCTCTTCGGTTTCATTTCAAGGACTACGGGGAAAACGTCAAGTTCCAGTATGTGTTTCGTCTCACCGACGCGGCCTCCAACGCTCTGTATGAGGCGATTCTCGATGAATTTGGCGCCTATGTGTCGGACCTGGACCGGATGGCCGAAATGGTCGGCCGGGAGCGGCACATCCAGCAAAAGACCGCCGATATCCTGGGGCGGCTGGCGGCCGATGCCCGGGACGCGACAGAGCGAATCGAAAGACTCCGAGCGGCCATGGAGCCGGAGCGATCCGCGTCGCTTTCAACGGCGTAGCGCGCCGCGCGCGTGTGCTGTTTACCGGCAAACCGTCTCGGATTTGCCGCCGGAAAGAAGGAGGCAGGGCAGATGGCGAAGCGAAAGACCCGTGTACTGGCAGTGGCGAACGAAAAAGGGGGGGTGGGAAAAACCGTCACGGTCATCAATCTTGGGGCGGCGCTGCAGCAGCAAGGCAGACAGGTGCTCATCGTCGACATGGATCCGCAGTTCAACGCGACCCGGGGGCTGGGCGTGGCGCCGGATGCGGATGCAGGGACCATCTATGACCTGGTGGCCGGCGACGGGAGCAAAACGGTAAATGACGTCCTGGTCAGCACCCGCTGGGAAGGACTGGACCTGATTCCGTCCCATGTCGACCTGGCCGGCGCCGAGGTCGAGCTTGTCGAAGTGGCCGGCCGGGAAGATCGTTTAAAGAAGGCACTTTCCGAATTGGAAGGCCGCTATGATTTTATCCTCTGCGACACGCCGCCGAGCCTTTCTCTTCTCACCATCAACGTCTTTTCCTATGCCCGGGAGGTGTTGGTTCCCTGCCAGACCCATCCTTACGCCTATGCGGCGCTTGGAGAACTGTTCGATACCATCGACGCCGTGGGACAGGAGATCAACGACGGGCTGTCGGTCACCGGCATTTTGGCGACCCTCTATGATCAACGCACCCGGGTGGGCCATCGGATCCTGGAAAAGCTCAAATCAGACGAGCGCTACGGACCGCTGCTTCTGGACACGGTCATCCGGGCCAACACCACCATCGCCGATAGCGCCGATGCGGAAAAGCCCGTGGTTTTCTATCGGGGCGCCAGCTACGGCGCTGAAGACTACACGGCCCTGGCTCGGGAGATTTTATCGCGCCCTGCGCGATAAAAT
>CBFCZJ010000098.1:0-11294 GCA_965602445.1 uncultured Desulfobacterales bacterium
CGAGTTTCAAATCGAAAAAATTCTCAAGACGCCCGGCCTGGACAACCTGCATATCGTCCCCGCGGTGACAAGCCCGCCGAACCCGTCGGAAATCCTTCGCTCCCCCCGTTTCAGGGCGTTTCTGGCCGAGGTGTACGAAGTCTACGATTACATTTTTATCGATGCACCGCCGGTGCTGCCGGTGGCGGACGCCTCTGAGATCGGCACCCTCTGCGACGGCGTGATTCTCGTCTACAAGGTGGGCGCCATTGCCCGAGGCATCTTGTACCGGGCCAAGATGAGCCTCGACAATGTCAAGGCCAAGGTGGTCGGCGTGATCCTCAACAACGTCAAGCCGGAGGTAGGGCCCGACTACTTCAAATACCACGCCCACTATTATTACGGTCCGCCCGGCGAGATCCAGGAGCCGGATGCCGGCGGCCTCGGGACCACGGTGAAAACCATCCTGGTCTTGGCTGCCATCGCCCTGATAGTAGCGGGAATCTTCTGGCAGGATATTTTCGGCCCATAGGTGCTGTCGCGCCGCTGGAAGGCGAGGAGGCTGGGATGCTTGGATGCTCACTCCACAAGAAACCTGGATTTTCAGGGAAGATCCGGAGATCGTTAAAAATGCTAACGGCCAGCAGCCCGAGCGGTGCGAAAATTGGACGTTAGCCGGTTTTCTTGCCTCCCAGCATCCAGGCTTCCCAGCTTCCTAAATTCTAAATTCTAAATTCTCATTTCTAAATTATCCCATGCCCCTTTTCCGCCTCATCGTGTTCATCGTATTCTTTCTGACCGTAGTGTTGATGATTGGGTTTACGGCTGCCGAGTATCCGCCTTTTTTGCTTCTCGGCTCGCTGATGGTGGTCGTTGTTTTTGTCCTGACCTTTCTCAACACCGAGGTGGGGCTCTACATTCTAATCTTTTCCATGCTCCTGTCACCGGAGATCGGGGTGGGGGCAACCGGCGGCGCCACCCTGGGGAGAGGGGTGACCCTTCGACTGGATGATTTTCTCCTGGTGATCATCGGATTTTCATGGTTTGCCAAGACCGCGGTTCACAAGGATTTGGGCCTTTTTTTGAAAACCCCGTTGAACCGGCCGATTTTGTATTACATGGTCGCCTGCCTGGTAGCAACCGGCATCGGCGTCATGACGGAGCGGGTCGAGCCTAAGTCCGGCTTTTTCTTTGTGTTGAAATATTTTGAGTATTTCATCGTTTTTTTCATGGTAGCCAATCATGTGGAGACAGAACAGCAGCTCCGGCGGATTCTCTGGTGTCTGTTTCTGACCTGTTTTATCGTTTCCATTATCGGGATGGCCCAGATTCCGGGAGGCGGGCGGGTCAGTGCGCCCTTCGAGGGTGAATCCGGAGAGCCGAACACTTTTGGCGGCTATCTGGTGCTGATCGGATGCGTGGCGTTTGGCGTGCTTTCTTCGGTGAAAGACCGAAAAACCCGTTGGATGTTCGTTTTGTTGCTCATCGCCATTATACCGCCGCTGCTTTACACCCGATCCCGGTCCTCTTACCTGGCGGCGCTGCCGGCCTTTTTTTTATTTGGTATCCTGTCGGAAAGACGAAGATTTGTCATTCCCCTGATGGTGATCGCCCTGATCGTCAGCCCCCTGTTTCTGCCCTCGGCGGTGAAAGAGAGAATCCTCTACACGATCTCCCAGCCTTACAATGAACAGCAGATCCAGGTTGGGGACGTCCGCCTGGACACCTCCTTGTCTGCCCGGCTCAAGAGCTGGCGAGAGGGGCTGGCCGACTGGACGAAGCACCCGTTCATCGGGTACGGCATCACCGGCTACGGGTTTATCGATGCCCAGTACATTCGGGTTCTTGTCGAGAGCGGAATTCTCGGCCTTTCGGCCTTCGGATATCTGCTGTTTGCCATATTCCGATTGATCCGTTCGACATGGGAGCAGGTGACAGAGCCACTTCATCGTGGATTGTTGAAAGGCTTTGCAGTCGGTTTTGTGGGCATGATTTTTCATGCCATCGGGGCCAACACTTTTATCATTGTCCGGATCATGGAGCCGTTCTGGCTCATGGCCGGGCTCATTACGGTGTTGCCGGCACTCGAGAAAGCCGGAGAAGTCGTCATTGGAAAAAGCGAAGCGGTTTCCGGTCAGCGATTTGCATATAGACAGGCAATGCAGCGCTATCTATGATTCCTTTCCTGAAGGGGGAATTCGGATGCCGGGAACGGTCCAGGCCATCATCTGCAAAATTCGCAGCATATACAGAATGACAGCCGGTAGCCGGAAAAAGCCGGGAAAGCTTTGACGAAGTACGACGGGTCTGGGAAACAGGGTTTCCCCCAGGTAGCCTGCCGATTGAAGAAGGCCGCCTTCGGGACGCATCAACCAGGCAGCAGCCCAAAAAGGCAGGCTGCTTTTCTTTTTCCGAATGTGCAGCAGCCTCTGGTCGGCAAGAGATTGCCGATTTTTCAGACGGCCGGCAGTCCTTGTCGGGAAGACCTTCTTTTCGCAGAGCATCTCCATCGCATACAAGACGCTTCCCACCATCCTCTCTCCGCCCGTTTTTCGGCACGATTTCGTGAATGAATTCCAGTCGCCGGATTCCCATCGATCTACAAGATTTACGATGTCTGCCATCCATACCAACCGGTGAAGTCCGTGCTTGAGGGCATGGGCGCTGAGCAGCACCAGCTGGTCGAAGTCCGTCGGGCAACGAAAAACCGAACCCATCATAGACACCGGTTCGGCCCGCTTGAATAAGAAAGACGCCTTGGTGCGCAGAAGAAACCGGCGAAATCGAATCCGATCCGCGCCCAGTGGATCGGTATGAAGGTCAACTACGACCCGGCCCCTCCGGAAAGTACTCGGGTACAGGTCATCCTGTAAAAAACCGATCGACTCCAGTAGTTCGGAAAAGCGACCGATTTCTTTGGGCGGCACCCAGAGATCCATGTCATCCATTTTTCGAAGACCGATGTCCCGGTACGTCGTGGCCAACAGTGCCATCCCCTTGAGCAGGACAAATGGGATGGCGGCCCGCCGAGACTTTTCCCTGATCCGGATCATTTCCCGAATTCGGCCCAGATTTTCAGCGGCTGTGCGCTCATACTCCCACTTGAGAATCTTGGTCTGCTCGGGTTTGATCCGATTCAGCGCCCCGCTTCGCGCCAAGCTGGCGTAGAGCAACCCGGCCAGCCTCTCTTTTCTTGCCGCTTCAGTGAGTTCCTTCCAGTTTTCGACGGCTAAGGCCAGTGTCACCAGCTCTTCCTGTTTGCTCTGAACAGGAGCGAGCTGGCAGGAAAGAAAAAGGAGGCGTTGCGCTGTATTCGGAAGGTCAGAGAGCATCGCCACCGCCGGAATACTTCTGAGAGATGTGCCCGACCCGATCAAACGCTTTCCGAACGGTTGGATACACACCCGGAAATTTCTTGTGGATCGTTTCGGCGATTTCCTGAAGCGTTTTTCCCCCGTCGATCAGGTTCAAAATGAACCGGTCGACTTCACCGGGGATTTTTAATGTTGGACGGTAGCCGGCTTCCCTTTTCGAAAGGCTATGGGAGGAGAGCGGGGCTGAATAGAAGGTCGATTGATGAAAAAGGCGTCTTTTCGCGTTGCTCTTGGATAAATGGACGGTATCCCATCGCCATGTATATTCGTGGCCAACCGCCTCTGCTCTCAGCTCGATTTCCACGCGATCGCCTTTTTTGATGGAGAGAGGCGCCAGAAACGGGAAAAACGCCTTTCCATAGATTGACTCCAGTTGCCCCGGTGCATTGGAAAAGCCGCATGATTCGGTGAGGTTCGTTTCAAACCAGAGAACGAAGCCGTGGGCAACGGCGTGGTTTTGAACCGTCCAGGAAAGCCGGCCTGTACCTTCGGTGCTGTTGATCGTTTCATAATCGATGGCTGTCCACAGGCACGGAGGCGAGATTGCTCGGAACGATTCGTCCCGTGTTTTTTTCCAGGTGTGTAGAAGGTACCGGCATGCCGGAGACATGTCGAAACCCATGGGGGATTCCAGCCAGGGGTGAACAAACTTTCTATACTGGTCCGGCGATTCTGCGAGGGAACCGTAAAGCATATCTTTCAAGGGGAGCAGTCGGCCGTTTGATCCCAGAAATCGACTGCGGGCGTCGATGATATCCGCCAGATGGGTGCCGGAAAAAGGGACGATTCCCCGCATGTCCGACACGATCAGATCAACCCGTTCGGAAAGGTCGATCTCGGTGGAGCGGCCCTGGATGAATTCAATGCGTTTTTCAAAGCCATTTGCCCGGGCAATTTCATTTCCGACCTGGATTGCTGCGGACGGATCCACGGCATACACCATGCGGGCCCCGGCACGGCAGGCCAGAAGGGCAAATATACCGGTGCCGGTGCCAAGATCGAGTACGGTCATTCCCGGCTCAACCGAAGTTTCTATGGCCTCGGCATAGGCACCCATCCTCACCGGGTCGGCGATCATCTTGCCATAATCGAATATCGAATACACTGTGAGCGCTCCCCTGCATGGATTTACGGTTGGTCGGTTTTGCTATATGGTCTTCAGCTAAGGTACTCTTTATTGTCGGAGCAGCGCATGTCCATTCAAAACGCATTGTCCTTCATTCAGGAGATTCAAACCCGAACCGAGCTGCGAATGCAAATTGAGCAAGCAAATGCCGAACCGGACCTGGAAAAGCTCGTTTCGCTCGGCCGACTGTATGGATACGCGTTTAGCGTCTCGGAACTGAGAGCGGCCTTTGCCCGGGATTGGGCGATGCGCCGGTTCCGGTATTCCAGACCGAACCGATTTTGAGTCACTGGCCGGGAGCATCGGCAGGAGGTCCGAGTAAAGCCTGAAGCCGTCTGCAGACACCCCCATATCCCGGATCTGCGCAGATGAAACGACGATAGAAAAGATCCGGACCGTGGAGAAAAACCGGGAGCCCAAAGAGATACATCGGCTTCAGGTGCCGTACGATGCTTTCCCTGATTCTTCTTTCATAGCACCTGCAGGCCCGGTTGGACCTATTTCCGCCTTCTTTTCCCCTTTCGCCGCCGGAAAATATTTTTTCGATTTCCTCTGCAGCCGCTTTCCCGCTTTCCAGCGCGTACCGGATTCCTTCACCGGTTATCGGATCGACAAGGTTTGCCGCATCCCCCACCAGGAAGACCCTGCCGGCTGCAAATCGAGTCTGGCCGCGGTAGACTGGCACCCTTCCCGCCTTTTGTTTGACCACCCGGAAATATTTTTCCCCAAACATGTTTGCCAGGAACTTGCGAACTTCCAGCATCAGGTTTTGCCTGGGGTCCAAAGATCCGATGCCGCAGGAAAAGCTGCCTCCCTTGGGAAAAATCCATCCGTACCCCTTTGGCAGGCAAAAAAAGTTGAATCGCCCCTCTTTTTTGAAAGATTCCATGATCCGGCAGTCAAGTTCGACTTCTGCGGATATCGCGTATCCATGGCCCTCGTCTTTTCCCCGCAGACCGATGCCCCGTGCGATGAGACCAGCGGCGCCGTCGGCCGCAATCACGAAGTCTGCCCGAATACGGTTGCCGTTTTTACCCCGAAGAATCGCCCCCGAGTCGGTTTGTTCAACGGATGCCACGGTGAACCCTTCCAGAAGTTGAATGCTCCCGCGGCTCTTTCGAAGTGCTTCTTTTACCAGAATAATATCGAATCGGCTCCGCTCGACAACCGCGGCAGCCCCCCCGTGAAGCTGCCTGATCACCTGGTTTTTAAAGTTGTACAAATATCGGAAGACGGAGACCTTGTCTAGAACCGCTTGTTTTACGCCGGCCGGCAGTCCGTCGAATGCGAAATCCGGCACCATTCCCCCGCAGGCCTTAGGCCTGGGCAGGTGCCCTTTTTCCAGCAGGGCGATTTTGATGCCCGAGGAAGAAAAGTGCCAGGCGGCCGCAGCGCCGCCGGGTCCGGTCCCGACGATGGCGACGTCCACTCTCATCTTCGACCGGTCCGTTTCCCGGCGAAATCACCCCGGCAAAACGCGCCGGGTTTGATGTATTCCCAGCGGTGGTCGTATTGGAGATATCCTTTGGCCGTGGGCCGTCCTTTCGTCGGGAAGCTGATTTTGACGTGACTCAGGGCGCGGCGAAACAAGCCAAATGCGCCGGGTTCTGCCATCAGGCCTTCGAAAATGAGTTCTTCCGGCCATCGGCTCTCTGATTCTGCAGGTGTTCGGATCCCCGGCCAGGCCAAAAGGCCTTTCATTTTTTCAGATTCGCAAAGACCTGCGGCTGTCATCTTCCGCAGCAATAAGTCCCAGTCCGACCCACCGTCCGTTGCCTGTCTGGGCACGCATTCCAATCCGATGTCCGGCAGTACGCGGTCTGTGATGTCAACCGCCAGGACGGCCGTATCAATGGCTGATGCCACATCGGCCGGAAGCCTTGCTGCATCATACGCGGTCGTGTTCAGAGGCGCACTCAGCGGGGATTCGTCGTGAGCCGGGTCGAATCCCCACAGATTGAGACGCAGCGCCATCGTCTTTTCCCCGGGCCGGGTGCCGGCGTGGAAGGGGACCGTCGCCGGTGGCCGGTTTTTCAAACATTGCGCGGCCGTTTGCATCATGCCATCCGACGGTGCCGTGCCGTAAAGTAATGTCATGGCCTCTTTTATGGTGTGCAGTGCCTCTTCTCCGGGCGGCTCCTGTTGCAGCGTTTCGGGAAACGACCAGAAAACCGCAGGCAATGAGCGGGCGTCGCCCACTCTGCCGAGGTCGAATTCAAGTACGATGTACGAAATCGTCTGATGAAGGCGGGTCGTTGGATCCTGCCAACAACGGAGAAAAGATTCGATTCTTTCCCAGCCCTGGGCTTCCTGAGGAAAAAGTTGTGGCAAGTCGGCATCGATAATTCTTTTCGCCGCTTTCGGGCCTTCGATCCCCATGTGGAAATCGACGGGGACGTTTCCTGGTGCGAGACGGACTTCGAAGCCTCCCCAGTACACCGCAGGAAGGCGATAAGCCAGGCGTCGGACGGCCGATCGAGCCTCGCCGTCGGCCAGGGCGGGGGATAAATCCGCAAGCATCAAACCGGTGATTGATTCCAAGGTTGGACTCAATGAGAATGCTCCACAGCCGAAAAGATTTCAAAGCCCATGGTAGAGGCGTCTTTGCAGATGGCCCGGCATCGTTCTTCGAGTCGAGCCGGTGCCGGATCGCTGGCAAAAAGTAAGTGCACCGGCACGTTCTCGGCGATCCGGGTCAGGCAGTCGAGCTCTGCCGCGCGCATCGCTCCGTCCAGGGCATACCAGGAGTAAGTATTGGCCAAGAGGGCTTTCAGGGCCTCCAAAGGGGCCAGTGTTTCGATGTGGTCCGGGCCGGGTCCCTGGACAGGACGGCCGGTATAGATCATTTTGAGCGGCACCGGATCGGGCGCAAATCGAAATGGCGATTCGGCCAGGTCCAGGTAGCGCTTGTCCCAGTCTGGATGGGTGGGCGACAGGCGGGGCAGGGCGTCGTGCCGCCCGAACAGAGCGGCCACCGATGACGGCCAAAGACGAAGATGAGGCCACCCCGGCAGAACCAGAAAGCCGCCGTCCTGCTCTTGGATGGCCAGAATGTCATCGGTCAACACGGTATAACCCCAGCGGGCGAAAACAGCCCCTGAACTCGATTTGCCGAACCCGGCCGGAGCCATCAGGGCCAGGGCTCGCCCGGCATCAGAGACGGCCGATGCATGAAGGCAGACCACCCCCCGCAGCCGCAAAACAAATCCGGTGATCGGGCCGAGCAGATACGCAGCCGCGTCTTCGATTGTCAGTCCTTCTGGCCAGGCTGCCCTGATTTGTCGGCCGTATGCATCGACGGTGAATTCGGTGCCGTCAAGGTATCGAAACCGGAAGCGGCCGTCGGATGTTCGTTGCCATACGGAAAGCTGGGGCGGCGAAGAGGGAAAGTCTCCGGGCAGCTCTGTGCGAAGGGATTCATTCGGGTTCGGTTTTGGAGGAGTGCAGTGGCTGTAGAATTCGATTTGGACATCGGCACCGTCCACGGCCGGTTCAGGCGGCAACCAGGGGAGCGGCTCGCTGCTTTGGAAGGTCAAACCGAAAGCGCGGTAATAAGCAGCCATGGGGAGGGGAGACCAATTTTTCTCGGCGGCGGTTGTCAGCCGGTCTTGGCTTTGGAGTATTCCTTGCCGCCGCCGTCGTTTTTCTGACCGGTATAGGAGCTGGTTTCGGTCAGTTCCCGAATACCACCATAGATTTTGAGGCTTGGCCGATGATAGACGCGCTTTGAACTTTCGGGTCTTTCATGCTGCATGGCATCCTCCTGATGAATGCTCACAGGACCGATTGCGGCTTGTCCTGCAAAAGCCACCAGGCGAGCCCCAGCGGCCGGGTAACCAGTTCGATTTCCTCAGAGCGCAATTTATCTGAATTGCGCAAGATTTTCAAGTAGAGGCGAAAATCGACGAAACGGGAGAGCCCGGCATCTTTCAGAAAGGCTTTGATTCGCATCGGTTGCGGTGATTTTTGAAAGGCCGCGTAAATCGGATTCTCAGATAAGGGCGTTTTCCGGCGTTTCACGATCTCTTCCGGGAGCCGTCCTTTGAGCGTTTTGCGCAAAATGGCTTTGTCGACACACCAGGGAATCGGTGGAAGGGAAAGCAGAAACGTCATGACCCGGAGATCGAAGAAAGGGTGCCGAATCTGGGCTGGAATGCCGGTGGCGCCGGCGTCGCAGTGCTCGAACGCACTGGCCCAGAAAGGTGCGAATACGAAGCGGTGGGCCTCCGAGCGCAGACAAGGGGCGGGATCCGGAAAGCGGTTGAGTTCCTTAAGCAGTCCGGCCAGGTCACAGCGGTTGGAGAAGTCCGGCGCGATCCAAGGAGGCATCACCGGATAGGGTCGATTGAGGCGGCCGAGCCAGCCCTGAATGCTGCTTTGCAGCCCCAATTTGGGAAAGTTTCCTGTTCGATAGCGATAAAGCAGCAAGTCTTTTGTCAATCCCCCGAACAACAGACTTTTGATCAGGATGCCGGCATGGCGGGGACGAGGGGGAAGGGCTGGATCCCCTCCCTGGCCGCTTAGCCCCACGCGGGATTCTTTCAGTAGCGCCAAGGCCTGCTGAAGCGAGACCGACGTCGGGGGGGCAGAAACCGGCTCCGGGCAAAATCCGCTGAGCACGGTTGGAAACCACTGCCAACCATCGTCATCACATCCGATGAGATGGATCGGAACGGACAGGGCTTCGGCCGCTTTCTGTGCAAACTCCCGCTCCCGGTCATGGATCAATCTGTCATACACGAAGGTGCAGGCGCTCAGGGCGCAGGAAGATTGCGATGCAGCGATCATCTCCTTGGCAAATGCCGCCACGCAGGTCGAATCGAGCCCGCCGCTCATCAGCACCAGGGCGCTGGACCTCGGCAATCGATCTGAAACGGCGCGGCTCATCCGGTCTTCAAACTGCCTGAGAACCTCTTCTCCCTTATACCTTCGACTGCGGTGTCTCAGCGTTGGCGTCCAGTATTGGCGAAAATGAATTCCTTTTCCATTCGACCACCTCATCAAATGGGCCGGGGCAAGCCTCCGGATCGCCGAAAACGGAGTGCGATCCAGACGCCCGATTTGCCCGGACAGCAGGTATTCGCCGATGATCGATTCGTCCAGGCGGTCTGCGAGTTTTTTAAATACAAGTAGGCATTTCAGTGTGTTGGAAAAGACCACTGTTTCGTCAAACACGCCGTAATAAAACGGTCTGATCCCGAAATGATCCCGTGCGCAGAACAGTTTTTTTTCTTTCCGATCCCATATGGCAAAGGAGAAATCTCCCTTGAGATGCTCCAGGCAGCATTCTCCCCACCGGCGATAGGCATGAAGAATCAATTCGGCGTCTGAAAGGCGTGCTGGATTTTTCGGATCGAAACAGGAAAGCCCCTTCATCAGTTCTGCACGGGCATCCAGGCGGATGTCTCCGACGAACACCAGTTGCTCAGAGGATAGAAACGGGCCGGAGCAGGGGCGATGGTCTTCGATGTTCAGTGTGCTGTAACCGATGCTGATGCTGTGATCCATCCAGGTGCCATCTGCGTCGGGTCCGCGACCTTGAAGGATAGGCAAGAGGCGGTCGAATACGGCCGGGTCGACGGGGCGGCCGTCGGTATGGACCACGCCGGCAAAGCCGCTCACGTTTGAAGTCTCCCGTTCAACAACGGAGATACATCTACTGCAGAGTAGATGGCGGCCACCTGTGCGATATCATTGAGAACGGTTCCATCAAGCTCGACCCAGGCGTGGGATTCAAAGATACCGGTGATGGTGCGGACGCCGATTCTCAGATCTGCGGGGATTCGTCTGCGTCTAAGCATCCACCAGAGGGTGAATGATTCGACCAGGCAGGAGGCGGGAATAATCCGCATTCTTCGGTTTACATGGAGGACCCGCTTTGTGATCCTCAAGGCTTCGGTATGAATTTCCGTTTGCTGTAATGGACTCGGGTCTTGGGCAAATCGTTGGCCCATCCACAAGGCCAGCGTTCGAAGACGACAGAAGCGAACGGCAAGGGAGATCAGCCGAAGTCGAATATCAATCAAAAATGCGGTGAGAAGCCGGACCCTGGCTGGGCTATTTCTGTGGGGGTGCATTTTCGAAATCGAGCAGGCCCTGTTCAAAGAGCCCTTCCAAAAGATTCGTCAGGTCTTTTTTCAGGGTTTCAGGAGCCACTTCGTATTCGGATAGCAGCGCGTCGCAGGCGAGTTGAATCGACGGCGATTCGATCAGCCGATTCCACATCCGGGTGCCCACATCGTCAAGCCCGAAGTAGGTTTCGGTTTCGATGTTGAGCAGGACCGACTCTCCTTCCAGTTCCCGAAACAGCACATGCTCCGGCACGACAGCTTTTTTCTGGAAATCGACCGCCACCTCGGCCTCCTTGACCCTATAGTATCCTGATCTGAGCCATTTTGCGATTGCCTTCGGAAAAACCCGCCAGGAATGCGGGCGGGGATCCGTCTTCGCTCTGCGAGCTTCCGTCTTCGTTAAAGAGCAACTACGCCGGGACAGGTCGCCGCGACAGGTGAACCCCGCCCCTACCTGCGGGGTGGCGATGGCCTCGTAGGGGCGGGCTTTAGCCCGACCGGAAAGAGATCCGAAGAAATAATCGCTCAATTTAGGAGTATATAATACCTAAATTGATCGGTTCTCCGTTCCAGGTTCAGGGTTCAGAGGTTATAACTGCTTGAACCCGCATTCAGTGGTGACGACAATTCGAGATACTCAAATTCACCCATTGGGTTTGAAGCCACGATTAGCGCAAGGAAGACGTAATCCGCCAACAGGAGATGGTCCGGCTTTTTTAACCCGGAACGCTGAACCCTGAACCG
>CBFCZJ010000099.1:0-11236 GCA_965602445.1 uncultured Desulfobacterales bacterium
CCGGCAAACAACCGCTCCAGATAGAACCGCTCGATGGGATCCCGGTCGTCAAACTGACGGCCGGGATCTTCGTTTTTGGCGGCCATATCCTTTCGGATGCCGTCGGCGAGCTTTTTGCCCAGTTCCACCCCGAACTGGTCAAAGGGGTTGATGTCCCAGACAAAGGCCTCGAACACGGTCCGGGCCTCGTAAAAGGAAAGCAGCCGGCCCACGCTTTCCGGGGACAGGTCGGGAAGCAGAATCGTGGAAGAGGGGCGGTTGCCCGAAAAATACCGCGCCGCATCGTCGCTGTCTTTGCCCAGGGCCAGGGCCATGGGCTGGGCGATGAGGTTGGCCCACAGCTCCTGGTGGTTGGTGACGCCGCGGGATTTTGCCGTGTACTGGTCGTACTGGGGCCGGACAACCCCGATAAAATCGATGGGAAACGGCCGGCCCTGGTGGGCGAGCTGGAAAAAGGAGTGCTGGGCGTTGGTGCCCGGCTCTCCAAAGACGATCACCCCGGTCTTTTCTTCCACGGTCCTGCCGTCGGCCGTCGCCGACTTGCCGCAGCTTTCCATGTAAAGCTGCTGGACGTGGGGCGCAAACTTTTCCAGGGGGGCGGCATAGGGGATGACACCCTGGGTGTCATAGTCGAGAAAATTGTTGTTCCAGATCCCGATCAACGCGGCGGTCAAGGGCAGATTTTCTTCGATCGATGCGGAAAGCACGTGCCGGTCCATTTCTTCTGCACCTTTTAAAAACCGCTCGAAGGCATCGTAGCCAAGCTGCAGGCTCAAGGGAACCCCGCCCACGGCGCTGGTGACGCTGTAACGGCCGCCGATGAAATCGAACATGTAAAAGGAGGCCAGCAGGGGGCGATCCGGATCGTCTCCCGGACTTCCCTTGGCCGTGACCGACACGGTGTGCTTTGCCGGGTCGATGCCCTTGGCGCGCATGAATTCTTCTGCCAGATGGGCGTTGGCCATGGTTTCTGCGGTGGTGTAGCTTTTGGAGATGACGACCCACAGGGTGGTCTCCGGATCGATCTGTGCCGCGATCCTGCCGAAGTTGTGCACGTCCACGTTGGCCAGGAAATGAAGGCCCAGCCCGTCGGCGCAGGCTCCCATGGCCCGGGAAACGAACTCGGTGCCCAGATAGGAGCCACCGATGCCGATGATCACTGCATCGGTAAAGGGCTTTGCCGTCGATCCTGCGATTTCGCCGCTGCGGACCTTTTCGGAAAACGCCTTCATTTTTTCCCGCTCAGCGCGGATGGCGGGCATGACATCGGCGCCGTCGACGGTCACCGGCGCTGCAGAAAACGACCGGGCCGCCGTGTGAAGCGCGGCCCGGTGTTCGGTGGTATTGACCTTTTCTCCGGCAGCCATCTGTGCAAAGCGCTTCAAAAGCCCTGCTTTGCGGGCCAGTTGTCGAAGCGCACCAAGTCCGCCATCGTCGAGTCGCTGCCGGGAAAAGTCGTAGAACAGTCCGCCGCCGCTGGCCGAGAAGCGGGCCAGTCGATGTTCGTCTTTCAGCAGGTGCTTCAGATGCTTTTCTGCGCGGTTCATTTCTTCGGCTTTATTCTCAAGAACTCTCCATTCGGCCGTCTTGTTGATCTGCATGGATTCTCTCCTGAAACCGGACATCTATCTTAAAACGCCGTTTTCGGCTATTTTACCGCAGCCAGCGTTTGGTAGAGATCTTCGAGCGCCCTTTGTGAAACTTCCGCCATGGCCTCGCTCATGGCTTCGGCCACGGCTTGGGGGCTGCGGTTTCGGCAGGGCCGGCTGGCCCCGTAGCGCCGCTGCATCAGGATCCGTCGTCCGTCGTCTTCGCTGCGGTTCGAGGCCAGGGTCAAGCTGATGGACAACACCGCCTCCCAGCCGGCTTCGGCGTCGTTTTCATAGAATTCTTCCACCGTTCCTTCGATGACGTGGGTGGTCTGCAGCAGGCTGTCGCCGCCGATAACTGCACTGCAAAAGCCGGCGCTCTTCAGGTCCCTTTCCAGATGCCACGCCGCCAGCAGGGCAGGGGGCGCCTGCCAACGGTGATATCGGTAAGTCTCCATC
The DNA here is from genome assembly GCA_965602445.1 of uncultured Desulfobacterales bacterium. GTDB lineage: Bacteria > Desulfobacterota > Desulfobacteria > Desulfobacterales > CAFBRK01 > JAIPEL01. The sequence continues at coordinate 2,049 of CBFCZJ010000099.1, forward strand.
TGGAAGGCGTTTTCCCGATACGCCATCCGTTCGGTCCCGATAAACGGATGGGCGTCAAAAGCGTCCACCCGGAGCGACCAGGCCAGACGCCTTGCCGGATCGACGGGGCCGGGCGCCGGATACTCCAGTGCGTAGGTGTTCGATTCGATGGGAGGACCCTTGGTGCCAATGCATGCGGCCAGGGCCATTGCGACAATGGCCAAAAACACAAATCGCTTCATGAATCGTCCTCGATAAAATTGCTCCGCAATTTTATTGGGGTTTCGCGCTCCGCGAAACATGATCAAAGAATAAACACCTTAGTCGTTTCCCCGGGTTGCCGGAAAGACGACTGCTACGGCTGCTCAGAGGAGGATGGCGCTACGGGCCGGGGCGGAGCAGGTTCTCCGAAGAGCAGGCGCGAAGGCTGCGCTGAAATTTCTTCCAGAAGCCGGTTGAGGTGCTCGCTGCTGCGTCTCAAGTCCCGGAGGGTGACGGCAAGCTGTCGCTCGGTTCGGGCCAATCGCTGCTTTCCGTCTTCGGCCAAGTCCGCCCCTTCTTCAAAGAACCGGTCCGCCTTTGCCACCGCCGCCCGGAAATCGGCCAGGGCTTGCCGGAAATCGGTTTTCATCGCCTCGAAGTTTCGGTCCACCGAGTCCACCGATCGGGCGACTTTAAAGACGGCTCCGTCCGCCGAGCGGGAAAGATCGGCCATGGCCTTTGCAGCGTCTTCTCCGGCAGCCATGATCCGCTGCCACCGGGGATCGCTGATCAGGGCGCCCGCCGATTGAATGGCCGCTCGAAGATCCCCGGACAACCCTTTGATTTCAGCATCGTCCAGGGCCCGATTGAACCGGTCGACAGCCCCCCGGGCGCCGTCGGCAATGGCGACAAAGTCGATGACCTGAAGCTTGTCGAGCAGTTCGGAGACGCCTTCCGTGAACTGCTTGATGCCGGAGGGTTTGGTGGGAATCACCGGGTGCTCGGTGGGAAAGTCGATTTTCGGAGACACCCGCGTCTCCTCTTCCGTTGCCTGGTCGAGCTCGATGAACATCAGGCCGGTGATGCCGACCGACGTGAGCTGAGCCACCCAGTTTTCTCCGGGTCTGGCGCCGGATTCGATCTTGAGTACCGCCTCGATCAGTTTCCCGTCCGGCGCCACCCCGAGGCTCTCCACCCGGCCGATGGTCACCCCCCGATACTTTACGGGCGAATCCCGATCGAGGCCCTGCACCGACTCGTCGAAATAGGCGGCATAATAGTTGCCTTTTTGAAAGAAGTGGGACAATCCCAGCCAGACAACCGCCGTGGCCACGACCGCAAACCCCACGATAACGAACAACCCTACGCTGAATTGAGTCTTGACCGAAGCCACCTTGTCTACTCCTCTCCAGCAAACACTCGGCCTCAGGCAGCAGCCTGAATTTGAGAAATAAATTCGAAGCACGAAATCCGAAATACGAAACAAATCCTAATGACCAAAATTCGAATGATCAAAACAACTGCCGCGTTCCAAAGATTCCATTCGCCTTGTTTTGGTCCTTCGGTCATTCTGATTTCGAATTTGTTTCGAATATCGATATTCTAGTTTCGTGCTTTGTTTGTTATTGGCAAACAGCCAATCCATTTTATGGCCTGCCCGCAGCCGGAAGTTAACGGGCAAGAGACTCATTTTTGGCTTCTCTTCGGAAAAACCGCCGCACATCCGGGTTGTCTGCGCTGTCACGAAGGGTCCGCGGATCGCCCTCAGCAATGATTCCTTTGTGCTCTTTGTCGAGCATGACCGCTCGGTCGGCGATGTTCATGATGCTTCCCAGGTCGTGGGTGACGATGACCATGGTCGCGCCCAGGCTCTGGTTGATATGCCGGATCAGTTGATCGATCTCGGCGGAAATGACCGGATCGAGCCCGGAGGTCGGTTCGTCCAGAAACAGGATCTCCGGGTTCAGGGCCATGGCCCGGGCCAGCCCGGCCCGCTTTTTCATGCCGCCGCTGATCTCCGAGGGCAGGTGGCCCTCGAACCCGGAAAGCTCCACCATGCAAAGCTTCATCCGGATCAACTGGTCGATGGACCCGGGAGGCAGCCGGGTATATTCCAGAATCGGCAGCGCCACATTCTCCGCCAGGGTCATCGACCCGAACAGGGCGCTGTTTTGAAACAGGACCCCGATGCTTCGAAGGGTGCGGCGGAACTGCTCGTCGCTGCATCGATGGATGTCGATGCCGTTGATCTTGACCTGCCCGGAAAACGGCCGGTCAAGCCCCAGCATATGCCGCATCAGGGTGCTTTTTCCGCAACCGCTGGCGCCGATGACGACAAACACCTCTCCCCGATCGACGGTAAAGGAGACATCCTCCAGGATAGTGTCATCTCCGTAGCGGGCCACCAGGCGGTCGACCTGGATGATCGGATCGCGGCTCATTTTTACCAGTAGCTCCGGATGACGGCGAACACGGAATCGAACAAAATGATCAAAAAAATGGCACTGACCACCGCCGAGGTGGCGGCATTGCCCACCCCTGCGGCGCCCCCCCGGGTTTGGAACCCGCGCAGGCAGCCGACCCAGGAAACCACCGCCGCAAAGACCATGCTCTTCATCAGCCCCCACATGACCTCGAACAGGGTCAGGGTCTTCATGGTCTGGGAGATGTAAGAGTGCGGCGTCAGGTCGAGCATGGTCACCCCCACCATCAGTCCTCCGGCGATGGCGAACAGATCTGAAAACAGCGTCAGCAGGGGGACGACGATCATGGCTGCCACGATTCTCGGAGCTGCCAGAAACAGCGTGGGCCGAAACCCCATGATGAACAGGGCGTCGATTTCCTCAGAGATCCTCATGGAGCCAAGCTCTGCGGCAAACGCCGATCCGGAGCGTCCGGCGACGATAATGGCGGTCATGATCGGTCCCAACTCGCTGACCATGGCCAGGGCCACCAGGGATGCCACGTAAATGTTGGCGCCGAACTGCTCAAGCTGAAGGGCCGAGGTAAAGGCCATCACCAGGCCCAGCAGAAAACTGATCAGCCCCACGATAGGCAGGGCGTCCACGCCGGTTTTTTCCATCTGGGTCAGGGTCTCTCCCCAGCGAAGCGAGCGGGGGCGGACCAGCACGGTGAGCAGGGCGAGCACCGCAGACCCGAGAAAGGAGATCGTATACTGAGTGTCAAAGGTCTGGCCTATCGTAGCCCGGCCGAGGCGAACCACAATGTTCGGGCGCTCTTTTTTCGGAAGCGGCCGGCAGACGCTCTCATCGTCGAAATGGACGAGAGCCAGGATCCTCTCCACGTTTTCCGGAACCTGGATCAGGGAAAAACCGCGTCCGTCGGCCTCCGCCTGTTGGCGAAGCTCTGAAATCAGCAGCGCACCGAAATCGTCAAGATGGCTGACCCGGCCCAGGTCGATCACCACCGCTCCGCCGGTATTCGAGCCGACGGCGTTCTGAATCTCCGTGCGCAGGGCAGGTGCCGTGCTCACGTCTATTTTTCCTGCCAGCTCGATCCGGAGATCCCCGGATTCGGACGGATGAAACTCATAGGAGGCTCGGCGGCTTGAGTCCCTGTCGGCCGGGCCATTGGCCGCATCCCCCGGCGAAGTCATTTATGCCAGCTCTCGAAGCGCAGGGCGTAATCTTCGAAGGCGGAAAACGTTCGGGTCGACGAGATGCCGGCGGCCAGGACCCTCTGTACGTGGTCGATCAGTTTGCAGGTTTCGACGCAGTCGGGAATATCCGACCGATCGGGGCAGTCCCGGCAGGGGCTTTTGACGAGGGTGCCGATGTCAAAGTCGAATCGGTTGCGGTAAATGGTCATCGGTCGGGTCCGGTTTTCAAGGTTGAACGTAAGATGTTATTATTTATCACATTTGCCTCAACAGCAACAATGAAAATCCTCATCGGATCGATTTGCGATTTCATCAAGGAAGACCGCAGCGGTGCTGGCGGGCCAGAAACTTTCCGTATTCGACCATCTTGGAGACCGCCTTTACGGCCCGCTCCGGGGTGGGATAAAAAAGGCCTTTGTAGCGTTTGTTTTTTACCGGTGTTACGGTGCGGTCCTGGGCCTCGGTGAGCAGGCTCACCCCGTATACGGGTTTTTGAACCTGTTCCATGAGATTGGCAATGTGGGCAATGTACTTGCGTTCGAAGGCGTCGAACATCTGCCGGGCGGACGCCAGCGCCTCTTCGCTATAGGATGGATCCGCTTCACTGACCGAGTCGACCAGGCGCCGAAGCAGAATGCGCCGGCCGACGATCCCCAGGTTGATCACCGCATCGCAGCCGTCCCACCGGAGCAGTTCTTCGATGGCCACCATCGGGATCTTGTTATCCTTTTCTCCGACAATGTCCACAGGATTTGCCCGGCTCCAATAGGCAGGTAAAATCCGGTCCAGCCGCGAGACGATGCTTTGGGCAAGCTGCGGTACCGCAAGGCCGTATTGGGCGCAGAGGTCGGCGGTCACCACCCCCCACCCGCCGCCGAGGGTCATGATGGCCACCCGGTTTCCTTCAGGGATCGGAACCGAAGAAAAGGCCGCAGACAGATCGAGCAGGTCCATGGGGTGCTCTACCTGGACGATGCCGGCCTGGCGGCAGACCGCATCGAATACCCGCACGTCCGAAGCCATGGCGCCGGTGTGGCTTGCCGCGGCCTCGTATCCTGCGCTGCTTCTTCCTCCCTTGAGCAGAACGATCGGCTTGTTTTCTCCGACCCGGCACGCGCTGTTGAAAAATCGACGGCCGTCTTTGATGCTTTCCACGTAGAGCATGATCGTTTCCGTGACGGAATCCTTTTCGAAACCTTCCAGGAAGTCTTCCACGGTGACCATCGCCTCGTTGCCGGAGCCGCAAAATCCCCGGATTCCAATCCCCTGCTGCTCGGCAAAGGCCAGAAGCTGGGTGCCCATGTTGCCCGACTGGGCCACCACGGCCGTCGCGCCGGGCTGAGGCCGGACGTGGCTGCCGGTGCAGTACAGGTGGATGTGGGGATTGCAGATGCCCATGGTGTTCGGCCCGATGATGAGGATGCCGGCTTTCCGGGCCAATGCCACCAGCCGGGATTCGAGACGCTTGCCCTCCGGTCCGGTTTCCCCGAAACCGGAGGAGACCAGCAGCATGTTTCGAATTTTCTTGGCGGCGAATTCCTCGATCAATCCGCAAACGGCGGAAGCGGGAACGGTGACCACCGCCAGGTCCACGGCACCGGGAATTTCCCCGACGTTCTTGTAGACCGGTCTTCCGGCGATGGTTCCCCCTTTTTGATTGACGAGGTAGATATCGCCGGCAAAACCGCCGCTTGCCGTCAGGGTAAACAGCATGTGCCCCCACTTGCCGATCTGGCCGGAAGCGCCGACAAATGCGATCGATTTCGGGTGGAAAAAATCCCCCAGGAGATTTGCCGCCACCTGGGGGATGGGCGGCGTCCCAGCGGTTTCTTCGCCGGCGACCACCAGGGCGTCTGCAACGTGCGGCTCTCCGGTTGGGGATATGATGATCGGGTTGATGTCAATTTCGGCAACTTGCCCCCACTCGACGCCGATCCGAGACAGGCCCAGCAGAATCTGGCAAATTCGGGCACGATCGGCAGGGGCCTCGCCTCGGAAAGGACCCAGCAAAGGGGCCGCAGACAGTTCGTCTAGCATCTCCTCGGCGTCCGGTTCGGACAGCGGGGCAAGACGCATGCTCACGTCCGAAAAGACTTCAGTGAAGATGCCGCCGGCACCGACCATCACCACTGCTCCGAACTGGGGATCGCGAAACAGTCCCGCCAGCAGTTCGCGACGCCCTGCCAGCATCGGCTGAACCAAAAACCCCTCCAGGGCGTCGCCGGCGTTGTTTCGAATATGCCTGCAGGCAGCCCGCACGCTCGTGCTGTCTGCAAGATTGAGACTTACCAGGCCGGCATCTGTCTTGTGGAGCAGGTCCGCCCCGAGTCCCTTGACAACCACCGGATATCCGATATCGTCCGCCGCGCAGACGGCGGCATCTTCGTCATGGGCCACCGCCTCTTTGGGAGTACGGATGCCGAAAGCGGCCAGCAGTTTTTTCGATTCGTGTTCGGTCAGGGCCCGGTTCCTTCTCTGCCGGGCCCGTTTTATCAGTTCTTCGACGTCCATGGATACTCCTTCGGCAAAACTTTCGCGGGACGACACCCGCGCGATTTGGAATGAAAGGCGTTTCTTACTCCCGATTCAACCATTCAACCAATCAACCCTTATACTTCTTTTGCACCCAGCACCTGTTCGGCTTTTTCATACAGACGGGGGTGGGTGCAGACTTCGTAGTAATGGTCGGTGGTTTTTCCGATCACCTGCAGCGTGTCCGGGGCCACGCGAAACACCGGCGCTTCCCGGATGACGACGGTCTGATAGCGGCCGCTGACAAGCGGCAGCCGCCCGCCAAAAAACCGATGGCCGGCATCCGGCCCTTCGGCGGCCGCGGAAAATCGCAGGGGCACGAGGTTGATCTCCGCGGAAAGCTTGGAAAAGCCGCCGGCGTTGAGTTCGATGCCGTTGACATTGTAGCGCAGAAGCAGGTCGTCTGCGGTCTGGGCCCTTTCTTTTTCAGACACGGTCTGAAAAACGTAGAGGTGAAACGGCAGGTTTCGCTTCTCGATGAGTTTGCGCAGGGATTTGTCGCAGCCCGAGAGGCGGTCTGCGCGGTTGATGGCCGGGGAGATCATGATTCGGCGCGATCCGTCGAAGAGAAATGCCGGCGCGCTCTCGCTGTAGCAGATGCCAATGCCCAGTTCCAGGGTCGGCAGGCGGTGCTTGCGGCTTTTGATGTTGCTCTGGGCAACGATCTGCAAAATCCGGATGGCCAACCCGCAGGCGCGCCCCACGCTGTACCATCCCTCCGGCGTGTCCTTCTGCTCGAAAATGGATAGAATCAGGGCGTCGCCTTCGATGAACTCCTTTGTGGCATCGTGGTCGAACTGAACCTCGGTGATCGGATCGAACAGGTTGATGCTGAAAAAAGAGGCCGGATTGAGCTGTTCAGACCTCATCCGGTAAGTCAGGTCGGTCGAACCGCGGACATCGGCCTTGATGATGACATGGCTGATGATCGGTTGTTCTTCTTTGACCTGCTCGTCGGGAAGCAGGAAATCGTAGAGAGTTCGATTTTCCCGGGACAGCATCAGCGTCCGTTCGTCCAGGTCGAGGTTGGCGGCGTCCACGCCGGCTTTGATCAGGCGGTAGTGGGTTAGATCCCGATGATACCGGGAAAGCGACCGCAGAAACACCAGCAGCCGTTCCCTTACTTTCGCCTTGGGCAGGGAGCGGACATGCCGGATCGCCTTGTTCAGGGAGGAAACAGAGAGCGGGCGGTCGTAAAATCCCCTGAGCCGGTTGAGTTGGGCTGTAATTTTTTTCCGGGTGGACGGTTCGACCAGGAAGCGCAGCACCTGCTGGTAAGACAGCGGCGGGCAGAACTCCTCGACCAGGGATTGTACCTCGAAGCCTGCGGCAAGCCGGTTCAGAAGCCCGGCCCGGTGGAAGCTGCGATAGATCGAGCGGATCATCCTGCGTTGCGTCCGCCGCCGCCTGGAAAGGCGTCGGCGCTCTTCCCGGCCCGGTTTTCCCGCCGGAAGACGGCTGATCTGCAGCTCGGTTTTCGCGTCATCGAAGAGGATGTCGACATTTTCGGGCACCAGCCATATCCGGGAAAGTGAGGCTGCCGGGTCCGGATCGCCGTTTTCCTTGTTGATTTCCAGAATGGCGGGCAGATCCGTTTTCTGAAGAAATTCGTCTATCAGTGTCATCAGGCGTTCATAGCTGTCTGAATCCTCGAACCGGTGTCCCAGCAGCACATAGGTGTGCAGCAGGAGTCTGTCATCGTCCGTGTCCTGGGCATATAGCAGGGGATTGCAAAAAAAATCCCCCGGCAGCAGCGCATCGCCGCCGAAATTGGCTTCCCGAAGCTCGTTGACCTCTTTTCCCTCCTCGGCGGCCAGGTCAAACAGCACGGCGGCGGCGTCCCTGATCAAATCTCCGCAGTGCAGCCGGACCCAGCTCAATTTTTCCTTGATGGCCACGCAGGCCGCCAGATCCTGCCTGTGGGAGAGCTCGTAGCTTCGAAGCTCTTTTTCGAGCCTTTCGATGGTTTTCTCGTACTGGGCTTCAACGGCGGTTTTGATGAGTTTGGCGATGGCGACCTGGCATAGGTAGTCGATTTGAATTTCCTGTTTCGACTTTGCCTTGTGCACGGCTGCCGCCATCACACGCCGGCATTGATCCTTGAATGCTTCCCGGATCGGCTTCCATTTTCCCGCCTCCTCGGTTTGAAGCAGCGCCTGGACGCCGGAATGGCGGACCATCAGGCAGAAGGCGGCACGTTCGGTCGTCCGGCGCAGTTGAGGGCTCAAATGGATGTCAAAATGGATGTTGTCGCCCCCCAGGACGAGCCGATTCAGTGAAAACTCAAGCCGGTAATCGCAGATGGGAAGATCCGAAAGGCTTGTTTGTCGGGTCAGAAAATTGCGTATGACACCCATGGCATATCCGAGATCAAGCCCACGGTCTTTCCAAAGGCCTGACAGCTAACAGGTCAAGGGGGTGGATCAGAAGCGCCCCAGGAGGAGATGGCATCCCGCCCTTCTAGACGGTGATTCATACCATCAATGCCAAGGGCTGTCCATTGCCTCGAACACCTCCGGGGATCTGCGTACCGCCTTTGTCATTTCTTGAAAAATTCTCCGCTCCGTGTCGCAGGATCGCTGCTGGGGAACACCGTTTGTTCACCGCCAGTTTACCCGGCGATCCGGATATGCTAAAAAAAATCCGCTATGAGAATCGGTATCGGATACGACGCCCATCGCCTGGTCCTCGGAAAACCGCTCATTCTCGGCGGCGTGCAAATCGAATTCGAGCGGGGACTGGAAGGGCATTCAGACGCGGATGTCCTCGTCCACGCCGTGTGCGACGCCCTGCTCGGCGCCGCCGCGGCAGGAGACATCGGAACCCACTTTCCGGACACCGATCCTGCCTGGGCCGGCATCGGCAGCCTGGTCCTTTTATCGAAGTCAGCGGACATCGTCGCAGAACGGGGTTTTTCCATCGAGAATATCGATGCCACCTTGCTGATCGAGGCCCCGAAAATCGCCCCTTACCGCCGGCAAATGGTGGACAACATCGCCGAGGCCGCCGGCCTGCCTCCGGACAGGGTAAGCGTCAAGGCTACCACCAACGAAGGCCTGGGGTGGATCGGCCGGGG
>CBFCZJ010000100.1:0-11158 GCA_965602445.1 uncultured Desulfobacterales bacterium
AGAATAGAGGTTGTGCCGATTCATGAAAACCATGATTTTATTATCCGGATTGCAGGAACGTGCTCTTTGCAATCACGGATGTCTTTACCGTTCACTTTCAATATACGAGGCGCAGCGGCCGCAGAGAAAAAAATGAATAAAACGAACGTCCTGCGTTTTTTCGTATTCTTTGTGTCCCCAGCGTCTCGGCGGAAAAACCCTGTGTCGATCTCTCATAAAAAGCGAACAGCGCCTATACACCTGCCGGAATCGCCGGTCAAGAGCTTCTTGATGATCGGACAATGAACCGCTATAATGCCGCTAAGATCTTTTCCGGATCAAAGCGACCTTGCCATGGAACAGAGCTGCGTTCAATCGTCCCATCCTTCCGCTTCCGCCTTCCAGCTCATCGTCGGCTGGGTGCTGCGCTACCGCATTGCGGTTCTCCTGGTTGTCCTGCTGATGAGCGCCGCCTTCGGCCGGCCGCTTTCCCGCGTCCAGTTCGGCACCTCGGTCTACGATCTGGTCATTGAGGATCTTCCCGAAAGCGACCGGTACCGGGAATACAAGGAGAAGTTCGGGGCCGACGAAATCATGCGGATCGTGGTCCGGGCCGATTCGGTGTTGTCGCCCGAGGTTTTTTCCAGGCTTACCGCGATTTCCGACGGGGCGGCGAAAATTGAGGGCGTGCGGCAGGTCATCGGCCTGCCGGAGATCAAAAAGGCGGTGGATCCTTCCGGCAAGATGGACCTTAAGACGTTTGCCGGGATCATCGCGCCGGTAAAGCTGTTCGAGCGGAACCTGGTTTCCACCGACCGGCGCGCCGCCAGCCTGACCCTCCTGCTGACCAGGCAGGCCTCCCACGAAGAGACCATCGCCGCGGTGCGGTCCCTGATCGCCGAGGTGCCCGGGGAGCTTTCGGCCTATCAGATCGGCATGCCGTTGGTCTCCCGGGCATTGGCCCGGTACACCGAAGCAGACTTTCTGCACCTGCCGCCGGTGACCCTGACCGTGATCGCCTGCCTGCTGTTTTTCCTGCTCAGAAGCGGACCCTGCCTGGTGCTTTCCATCGGCGTGGTGGTCTTGGCCCAGTTGTGGACGTTTGGCCTGATGGCCTGGCTGAAGATTCCGCTTTCCATGCTGACCATGATCGTGCCGGTCTTTCTCATCGCCGTGGGCACCGCCTACTGCCTGTACCTGAGTTCCGGATACCTGGACTGTATCGCCGAGGCGGCCGACCCCCGCGACGCGGTACTCCGGGCCTTTTCGGGCCTGGCGTTTCCCACCGTGCTGGCCGTGGCCACGACCCTGGCCGGGATCGGGTCGCTGAGCGTGAACCGCATCGTCGCCATCCGCGAGTTTTCCCTGTTTGCCTGCTTCGGGATGGTGAGCCTGTTGTTTTTGCTGCTGACGTTTTTCCCGGCCGCCCTGTCCTTTTTCTCCCTGCCGCGGAAAGCCCGGCGGCCGTCCGCCCTGGACCGTTTTGTGACCGGCCTTTTGAAAAGAATCGTCTCGGTCAACGTGCGGCACCAGAAAATCGGCCTCACGGTCCTGGGCGCCGTGCTGGTTTTTTTTCTGACCGGGATCTTCCAGCTCCGGGTCGAGACCAACCCGGTGGAATTCTTCAAGCGGGACACGAAAATCAGCCGCCACTTCCATGACATCTACCGGGACCTTTCCGGGTCCTTTCCCGTGCACGTGATCGGCACGGCCGATGACCCCTACGCCTTTGAAAGCCTGGAACAGGTCCGTGCCCTGGAGCAATTCGAGGCGGAGCTCGAAAAGATGCCCGGGGTGGACAAGGCGATCTCCTTTGCCGACTATCTGAAGCTGGTCAACTACGTGACCAACCAGTACCAGCCCGGGTTTTACGCACTGCCCGAGGAATCCTTCGAGCTGAGCATGCTGATCAACCAGTTCAAGATCGTTTTGGGCGACGGGATGCTCTCCCGGTTCATGACCGCAGACTTTTCCAGTGCCAACATCCTTTTGCTGACCCATATCTCCAGCTCCAGCCGGCTGCTCAAGATGAAGCAAGAGGTGCTGGCCGAGGCCGGATCCCGGTTCGGAAAGGACATCCGGTGGGACATGACCGGATTCGGCCCGGTCATGGCCGCCAGCAGCCACCATCTGATCCTGGGCCAGGTGAAAAGCCTTTCCATCGCCTTGGTGCTGATCTTTGCCATCATGGTGATGCTCTTTGTATCGGCCAAAGTCGGGCTGATCGCCGTGCTGCCCAATCTGGTGCCGATCATCATCAACTTCGGCCTTATGGGCTGGCTCGGCATCCCCCTGTCGATCGCCACGAGCCTGATCGCAGGCGTCGCCATCGGCTTGGCCGTCGACGACACGATTCACTACATGTTCCGGTACAACAACGAATTCAAGAAGGACCTGGACAAGGACCGGGCCCTGGCCAGCACGGTGATGCACATCGGCCGGCCGATCTTTTTCACCACCACCACGATCAGCTGCGGGTTTCTGATCCTGATGTTCTCCCATTTCCAGCCGACGGCCGTGTTCGGCCTGATGCTGGTGATCACCATGATCTCGGCCATCGTCGGCGACCTCATCCTGCTCCCCTCCCTGATGCTGCACGTGGAGCTGATCACCGCCTGGGACCTGCTCAAGAAGATGCCGGTTTCCGGCGGCATGCCCCCGGCAACCGCCCACGAACTGCGCCAGCCCCTCAATGCCATCAAGGTGGGAAGCGAATTTCTCAAGATGATGCTTCAGCGTGGCCAGGCTGTCTCCGAGGACCAGCTGCGTCGGGTGGTCAACGAGATTAGCTCCCAGGTGGATCGGGCTTCTGCCGTCATCACCCGGATGCTGGAATTCGGCCGGGGCGAGGACTCCGATGTGCAGCCGGTGGACGTCAATCGGTGCGTGAAGGACACGGTGCAGCTGGTGGCCAACGAAATGAAGCTCGACAACATCGAAGTGACCTTGCAGCTCGATCCCGGCCTGCCGGAAATTTCGGCAGGCGCCCAGCGCCTGGGCCAGGTGGTGTTCAACCTGCTGATCAACGCCAAGGAGGCGATCGTTGAAAAGGAGGCGGCGCCGGGCGGGGACGAGCGGCGGATCGTCGTTAAGACGTTTTCCGAGGAGGGCAGCATGGTCGTCGAGATTGATGATACCGGAACCGGCATGCCCAGGCACCGGGTCGGGCGGATATTCGAGCCGTTTTTTTCCACGAAGGGGCCCGGCAAGGGACTGGGGCTTGCCATCAGCCGGCAGATCGTGAAAAGCTATGGGGGACGGCTGATGGCGTCCAGCCGGGAGGGTGAAGGCACCGCCATGCGGATCGTCTTTCCGGCGGCAGCGGCATCGGCACAGAGCCCGCGAAGGGAGGTGGACCATTGAAGACCCAAACCTTGTATTGGATTCACGGCGGAGGCTGCGGCGGCGACACCTGGTCGCTGTTTAACCTCGAGTCTCCCGACATCATCGAGACGCTGGATCTGCTGGATATCGAGCTGCTGTGGCACCCGACCGTATCGGCCATGAACGCGTCGGCCCTGGCGGCGCTCAACGAGCGCATCCTTTCTGGGCGGCAGAAGCTGGACATTTTGTGCCTGGAAGGATCGGTGTTGCTGGGGCCGCAGGGCACCGGGGCGGCCGACATCTTCATGGGAAGGCCCAAAAAAGAGCTGATCAAGGCCCTGGCCCGGCAGGCCGAAACAGTGGTGGCCGTGGGCACCTGCGCCAGTTTCGGCGGTTTCGGCAGCGGGGCGGAGACCGAGGCCGTCGGCCTGCAGTTCGACCGCTGGGAAAAGGGGGGCCTTTTAGGCGCCCGGTTCAAGGCCAGAGGAGGGCTGCCGGTGATCAACCTTCCCGGATGCCCGTGCCACTGCGACGCGCTTTCCGGCACCCTGGCCGCCTTGGCCGAAGGCCCCGAAATCCGGTTCAACGAGTACAACTCGCCGCTTGACTGGTACGGAATCATGGTGCACCAGGGCTGCACCCGAAACGAGTACCATGAGTACCGGGTGGAGGAAAAAAGGTTCGGGGAAAAGGGCTGCCTGTTTTTTTACATGGGATGCCACGGGCCGCTGGTCTACGGTTCCTGCAACAAGGTGCTGTGGAACCGCCGGTCCTCCAAGACCAGGGTCGGGGTTCCTTGCTTCGGCTGCACGCGGCCCGATTTTCCCCAGCACTACCCGTTTTTTACGACACGCAACATCGAGGGCATCCCCATCGAGCTGCCGGCGGGCGTCAGCCGGGCCCATTATCTCGCCTACAAGGGGATGGCGGCGGCGGCCGCCCCGAAGCGACTGATCAAGCGAAAGTCGGGGATTTGACGATGACAAAGAATATCTCCATCCGCATGCCGCTCAACCGGGTCGAAGGCGACCTGGAAATTCATGCGGAGCTCGTCGACGGAACGATTGCCGAGGCATACAGCGTGGGCACTATGTACCGGGGCTTTGAAAACCTGCTGACTGGGCGCGCCCCCTTGGACAGCCTCGTCATCACACCGCGGATATGCGGCATCTGCAGCACGGCCCATCTGAAGGCGGCCGCCAAGGCCCTGGACGAGCTGTTTCACGCGGTCGTGCCCGGCAACGGAAAGCGGGTGCGAAACATCACCCTGATGACCGAGCAGATCCAGAACGACATCCGCCACAGCTTCCTCCTGTTCTGCCCGGATCTTGCGCGGCCGGCCTATCGGAATCACCCGCTTTTCGAGGAGGCCGTGGGCAGGTACCAGCCCCTGAAGGGGGATGCGTCGGTGGGCGCCATCCGGGAGTCGAAAAAGCTGCTGGAGATCATCGCCCTTCTGGGAGGGCAGTGGCCCCACTCGTCTTTCATCGTGCCCGGTGGAGTGGTGTCGGTTCCCACGGCAAACGAGGTCAATCAGTGCCGAAGCCTCCTGGCCCGGTTCCGGCTCTGGTACGAGCGGCGGGTGCTCGGCTGCGATCTTGCCTGCTGGGGGCAGGTCGACGGTCCGGAGGCGCTCGATAAGTGGCTGGAAGAAAAAGAGGCGCACCGAAACGGCGAGGTCGGCTTTTTCACCCGGTTTTCCCGGAAGGCGGGATTTTCACGCATCGGCGCCGGCCGCGGTCGGTTCGTCAGCTTCGGCGGCCTGGACATTCCGGAAGGCTCGGACGTGACCGGCCTGTTGCAGGGGACGCAGTTCTGGCCTTCGGGATTTGTGGCCGAAGGCGGCTGCCAAAGGTTCGACCCGGCGTTGATCGCCGAGGACATCGGCTTTTCGCATTTTTCCGGCTACACCGGCGGCCGGCATCCTTCGGAGGGGGCCACGCAGGTCGACCTGGAAACGATCGGCGACGAAAAGCGGTCCTGGGCCAAGGCCCCCCGATACGACGGCCTTCCGGCCGAAACCGGCCCCCTTGCCGAGATGGTCGTCGCAGAAGACCCGCTGTTTTGCGGCCTTCTGGCCGAGGAAGGCCCGAGCGTGTTTGCGCGGCAGCTCGCCCGGATGGTACGGCCGGCGAAGATCCTTGCAGCCATCGACACGTGGATCCAGGAGATCGCCACCAGCGGAGAGCAATTCTACCGGGGCTACCACACCGTGGAATACGGGGAGGGGGCCGGCCTGATCGAGGCCCACCGAGGCGCGCTGGGCCACTGGGTCGCCATCGAAAACGGGAAGATCGCCCGCTACCAGATAATCACGCCGACGACCTGGAATGCCTGTCCCCGGGACGGCGCCGGTCGGCGGGGGCCCATGGAAGAAGCCCTGATCGGAACGGAGGTGACCGATGCCGCAGAACCGGTGGAGCTGGAGGCGGTGGTCCGGTCCTTCGACCCGTGCTTGGTCTGCACCGTCCATTTCATCGACGGCCTGTAAAGCAAATGAAAGAAAGACACGAAACCACGCCCGACGATCTCCGGATTTCCTTTCCCGTGCACGGAGTCGTGGACCCGCGTGAAATCGAACGCCTGCTGACGGAAAACGAGCTGCTCCGGGAGGAAATCCGCGTTGCCCGGGAGGCGGCGGAGATCACCGCCAGCCTGGTGGTCAAGCAGTTCGAGGAGACCGAGCGGATCCTGCGCCGCCTTCAGGACGCCAACGCCCAGCGCAAGGCGGTGCTCGACTCGGCCACCCAGATCGCCGTCATCGCCACCGACATCGACGGGGTGGTCACCGTGTTCAACACCGGCGCCGAAAATCTGCTCGGCTTCCGGGCCTCGGAGGTGATCGGCACGGTCACCCCGGAGATCTTCCACCTCGAATCCCAGCTTTCGTTTCGCAGCCGGATCCTGGCTGAGGAGTACGACCGGCCGTTTGCGGGGATCGACGTCTTTTTCGAGTACGCCCGGCAGGCCAGAAACGACCAGGAGGAGTGGACCTGGGTCCGGAAAAACGGCGCTGTGTTTCCGGTCAACCTGTCCATCAACGCCCTTCGCGACCCGGACGGAGAGCTCAGCGGCTTTCTGTGCATCGCGATGGACATCACGGAAAAAAAGCGCTCCGAAAGGGCCCTGGCCGAAAGCGAGCGAAACTACCGGCTGCTGATCGACAACATTCCCAACATCGTCTTCAAGGGGTACATGGACGGCGCCATCGACTTTTTCGACGATAAGATCGAAAGGCTCACCGGGTATCCCAAGGAGGTGTTCCTCCGGCGGAAGATGAAATGGTCCGAACTGGTGCTGGAAGAAGACCGGCCCCGGATCCGGGAGCAGTTCATCCGGGCCCTGAAGGGAAACAAGTCCTACATCCGGGAGTACCGCATCCGGAAAAAGAGCGGCGACATCGTCTGGATCGAGGCCTGCAGCCAGATCGTCTGCGACGAGGAAGGCCGTGTGGAGTTCATCACCGGGGCCTTTCTGGACATCAGCGAACGGAAGATGGCCGAACAGGCGCTTCACGAATCGGAGGAAAAATACCGATCGCTGTTCGATTCGGGGCCCAATCCGATCTTCGTGCTCGACCGGGAGACCCTGGAGGTGCTCGACGCCAACCCGAGCGCAGAGGCGACCTACGGTTACACCCGCAGGGAACTGGTGGGCAGGTGCTTCGAGGAGCTGGGCACCTTCGAATATGAAAGCGACATCGCTTCGCTGACCCGCGCCGAACCTACCGCTCAGGTGTGCATCTCGAGCCAGAAGATGCGGCACCAGCGGAAAAACGGGGCGCCGCTGTACGTGGAGGTCAAGGCCTGTCCGGCCACCTACCGCAACCGGCCGGCGATCATCCTGGCAGCCACCGACGTCACCGAGACCATCGAAAAAGACGCCCAGCTCTTTCAAGCCAGCAAAATGACGACCCTCGGGGAGATGTCGGCAGGCATCGCCCACGAGCTGAACCAGCCGCTCAACGCGATCAAGATCGGCAACGAATACCTGAAGACCGTTCTCGGCCGGGGCCGGGAGGTGTCCGGAAGCGACCTGGTGCGGGTGGTCGAAACATTCAGTGAGCAGGTGCAGCGGGCGTCGGGGATCATCAACCGCCTGAGGGAATTCGGACGCAAGCCGGACTTCAAAAAGGAGCTGGTGTCGGTCAACCAGGTGATTCACCAGGTCATGGACCTCATCGGCCAGCAGCTCGCCCTTCAGAACATCGAGATCCGTACCGAGCTGGCCGAGCCGCTGCCGCCGATCCTGGCCAACAAAAATCGGCTCGAACAGGGCTTTTTCAACCTGCTGACCAATGCGCGGGACGCCGTCGAGCAGTGCACCTGGGACGAAAAGGACCCGTCCGCCTGCCGGATTATCCTTTCCACCGCGCAGGAAGGCGGCCGGGTCGTGTTCACCGTGCAAGACACCGGGGCGGGGATCGCGGAAAGCTCTCTCGACAAGATCTTCGAGCCCTTTTACACGACCAAGGAGGTGGGCAAGGGGATGGGGCTGGGTCTCGCCATCACTTACAGCATCGTGAGCGATTTCGGCGGCACCATTTCCGTGGAGAGCCGGCCCGGCAGCGGCACGTGCTTCACCCTTCGGTTTCCGGCGGTTTCCCCGGAAGAAAGGCAGGGCAGATGAAAAAGATCCTGGTCATCGACGACGAAGTGCCGACCCTCGACATGCTCGAACTGTTTCTGGGCGCCTGCGGCTATGAGGTGCTGGTGGCGGAAAACGAGGCTGCCGGAATGGAGATTTTCGAGAAGGAGCGGCCCGGCATCGTGCTGACCGACATCAAGATGCCCGGAAAGGACGGCCTTACCATTCTGAAGCGGATCAAGGAGATCTCGGCCGGCACCGAGGTGATCGTGATCACCGGGCACGGCGACAAGGACCTGGCCCAGCGGGCCTTCGAACTGGAGGCCAGCGGGTTTTTAAACAAGCCATTGGACACCGCCGAGCTCAACGATGCCCTGGAGCGGGCCGAAGAGCGGCTGAAAAGGAGCGGGGCTTCGGACTGACCGGAGGGTTGCTTCTTTAACCCTCCAGCGAGGTTGGAGGACACGGGACGGCCATGCAGTTTCGGGGGGAAGTGCCGAAGCACGAATTCGAATTTCGTGCGTCGGATTTCCAGTTTATGCCTGGTATTTGTTTTGGCCCCATTCAGCAGCCCACCTGATGCCTTCCGTTCTGCTGCGGGGGGAGCCTGCTGCCCTACGCCACCTTGTCGTCGATGCTGTCGCCGTCGGAAAGCCCGGTCCACTCAGGCCCGGCAGCGAAGAATCGTTCCACCAGATCCGTGTAGCGATCCATTTGCCGGCAGCGATGAATTTTTTTGGCGATCAGCCGCCCGCCGTCAAATCCGATGCCGAAGTATTTCCAGAACCCTTTCATCCGGTCCAAAAGATGGCCCGGGCCGGAAAGCTTACTCCGGTAGCCCTCGATCAGATCGTCATGAAACGCCCGAAAGCGCTCTGCCCGGCGGTCGATTCGATGCCTGCTGCTTCGGATCGCGCGGGCAAGGTGCGGGTCGACCAGAATCCCCCTTCCGAGCATCCACCCGCCGACGCCGGGAAGCTGCTCGGCAAGACGTCTAAAATCAGCGGTCGTGTTGATATCCCCGTTGTAGACTACCGGATGCGTCGATTCGGCCAGGACCGAAGCGAACCGGAGCCGGTCAGGGCGGCCGCCGTACATCTGGCCGGCGGTTCTCGGATGCAGAATGATTTCGGTCAGTGGATAGCGATTCAGCACCGGCAGCACCTCGAAAATCTCGTCCGGATCGACCCGGCCGAGACGCAGCTTGACCGAGAACCGGATCGAAAGCGCCGAAAGAACCTCTTCCAAAAAGGCGTCGATTTTTTCCGGATGCGGCATCAGCCCGCATCCCCTTCCCTTTTTCATGACCATGGGAAACGGACAGCCCAGGTTCCAGTTGAGCTGGTCGTAGCCGAGATCGAGCAGGGCGCGGGCCACGAGAACGAAATCCCCGGCGGATTTGCCGATGATCTGGGGCGTTACGGCAAGGCGCCGGTTCTTTTCGGGCATCAGGTCGGAGAGCAGCGAAGGGCGCACCCGAGGCCCGGAAACCGTGGGGATGAACGGGGCAACAGCCCGGTCGAACCCTCCGAAATGACGGCTGAACGCATCGCGGAAGACCGCATCGGTGTACCCCTTCAGCGGAGCGAGGATCAGGGGCGGTGGTGTTGGCTGCAGAGATGCACGCATCGGTTCAGACATTCCGGGTTAGGCGGTGAACAAGGGTAAGTCGTTGCACGGTCGAATGGTTAGAGCACTTGTCAAAATAACGCTCCGATAGCAAGGGATTGTTAAACAGCCAATTTATCATCGACAATGAGTGAAACTTATCCAGGCGCGCGGCAACCCAGACCGCTGCTGATCGGTTTTGACAACCCGGGTCTGGGCACTTATAGCATATGCCTTTGGTGTTGACGCTTCGATCGAGGTTTTGACGGCGGAGATCTTCTTCATGGCCGAATCCCAGTCGCATGCCCAGAAAAATGCGGCCCTGACCATTGCGGTGCTCAGCTCCTTTCTGACGCCGTTTATGATCTCTTCGGTGAACGTGGCGCTTCCGGCCATCGGAGAAGCGCTCGGGGCAGACGCGGTGATGCTGAGTTGGGTGGCCACGTCCTACCTGCTGGCGGCGGCTGCCGCGCTGGTTCCCCTGGGCAAAATTTCAGACATCCACGGCCGCAAAAAAATCTTCATCCTGGGGATCGGGTTGTTTACCGTGGCGGCCATGCTGTCCGCCGGCGCCGGTTCCGTTTGGAGCCTCATCGTCTACCGGGTTTTCCAGGGCGTCGGCAGCGCCATGATTTTCGCCACGAGCATCGCCATCGTCACCTCGGTCTTTGCCCCCCGGGAGCGGGGCTGGGCCCTTGGGATCACCGTGACGGCCGTCTATACCGGGCTTTCCTGCGGCCCCCTGTTCGGCGGGATTCTGACCGATTGGCTCTCCTGGCGGAGCCTTTTTCTGTTTCCCCTTCCCTTGGGGGTGGGCGTGATCCTGCTGGCGGTGTTTCGCCTCCCTGGAGAGTGGACCGATGCGGCCGGAGAGCGGTTCGATTGGATCGGTGCGGCGGTGTATGTCGCTGCGGTTCTGATGCTTCTGCTGGGCGCTTCCCGGCTTCCGGACGCCGCAGGATTCGGCTTGATGGGCGGCGGCGCGGCCGCTCTTGCCGGATTCGTCCTCTGGGAAAACCGGGTGCGGCAGCCGGTGTTCGAGGTGCACCTTTTTTCGGGCAACCGGGTGTTTGCCTTTTCCAGCCTGGCTGCCCTGCTCCATTACAGCGCCACGTTCGCCGTCACCTTTTTGTTGAGCCTCTATCTCCAGTATATCCTCGGCATGGAGGCGAAAATCGCCGGCGTGATCCTGGTGGCCCAGCCTGTCATGATGGCCCTGTTTTCACCGCTGGCCGGCCGTCTTTCCGACCGGTTCGAGCCCCGAATCATCGCTTCGATCGGTATGGCCATGACCGCAGTCGGGCTGCTTTTGCTGGCGGACATCGGAAAGGACACCTCCACAGGCTTCGTGGTGACGGTTTTGCTGTTCCACGGGATCGGGTTTGCCTTTTTCTCCTCGCCGAACATGAACGCGATCATGGGCAGCGTAGAAAAACGCTATTACGGGATCGCCTCCGGGGTGGTGGGCACCATGCGCCTGCTGGGGCAGACGTTTTCCATGGGCATCGCCACCATGATCTTTTCCCTGCTCATCGGACGGGTGCAGATTACCCCGGCGGTTCATGCCGAGTTCATCCAAAGCGTCAATGTTGCATTTCTCGTGTTTGCCCTTCTTTGCGTGGCAGGGATTTTTCTGTCCCTTGCCCGGGGGCGTCTTCAT
>CBFCZJ010000101.1:0-11132 GCA_965602445.1 uncultured Desulfobacterales bacterium
TGAAAATTGTAAGGAGTAGTCGAATGGTTAAATGGTTGATTCGTTAAATAGGAAAACAAGCCCAGCATAAGAAACAGCTCGACCAATCAACTTCCTACAAAGAAACGGAGCCGGACCATGGCGCAGAAAAAGACCCCCAGTTTGGTTCCCGTCGGAAAGCGGATCAAACAGGCCAGACAGAAAAAGAAGGTCACCTACGAGGCCCTGGCCAATGAAACCGGGTTTTCGGTCGATTACCTGAAGCGGGTCGAAGCCGGAAAGGAAGTGCCGCCGGTCGGTGCCCTGCTGCAGATCTCCAGGGCCCTGGAAATCGACTCGGGGGCATTGCTCCGGGGGCAGGCATCGAAGCGAAAGGATCGGGTCCGGGCGTACATCAAGCGCACCGACAACTACGCCTACCGGACATTGACCCCCGGGGCAGAAAACAAGCATCTGAAAGGTTTTCTGGTCACCGTGGCCCCGATGAAGGAACACGAGGGCGTCGGCTATCAGCATGAAGGAGAAGAGTTTGTCTATGTGCTGACGGGCCGGATCGAGATTACGGTCGGCGACCACGTCAACTTCCTTTCGGCCGGCGATTCGCTGCATTTCAACTCGGGCATACGGCACATGATGCGAAACCCGGGAAAGACCGAGACCGAGCTGATCGTCGTGGTATACAACCCGTGATAAAATCGCTGTCGCGATTGTATCAAAATGGATCAAACCTCCGAGGGGGGATTGGATGAGTTCCTGGTCGCGTGAAAAATATGTCAAGGCTTACCGGTTTGCCGCAGAGGCACACCGGGGGCAGATCATACCGGAAAGCGATCATCCGTACATCGTTCATCCGACCCTCGTGTCCATGGAAGTTATTTCCGTGCTGTCCATCGAGTCCGGATGGGATGGGGATTTGGCCCTCCAGGCCGCCTTGCTTCACGACGTTTTGGAAGACACCCCGCATCGGTTCGAAGAGATTCGAAGCCAGTTTGGAAATGCGGTGGCCGATGGCGTGCTAGCGATGACCAAGGATCAAAATATCCGGAACGGGGAAAGACGGATCATAGAGAGTCTGAACCGCATTCGAAGGCAACCATGGGAAATCTGGCTGGTGAAGATGGCCGACCGAATCACAAACCTGTCGCCGCCGCCGGCCAGTTGGTCCGAAGCCCGGATTGCCGACTATCGAAAAGAGTCCCTTCTGATTTACCGGAGCCTTGGAAAGGCAAACCCCTTTCTGGCCCGGCGGTTGTCCCGCAAGATTGCCTCCTACCCTCCGAAACCGGCTGTGCAAAGAATACCAAAAACTGCCGGTCTTCGGGTCTGAGTACAAAAAGTCACTGTTACTATCCTGCCAGAGGAATGATCCTGACCATGGCGTCCATGAATTCATCGTTGAAGACATCTTCCGGCGGTTCGCCGAACAAAAAGGCACTGGTTTTTGCCATCTCGTCTTCTTCTTCGATCTGATCTGGATTTTCTTCCTCGTCGTCGATTTCCATAAACTGCGGTTCCCGGATCAGGTCTCCGGCTTCCTCCACCCAATCTTCCCAAAAGGGCTGGGATGAAATAACAAAATCATCCCAATACCCGTCTGCATAGATCTCGATGGCGTCAGAATCGCCCATCAACTCGGAAAGCGGCGGGGTGTTGGCGTCGGTGAGCTCCCCGTGGATACGGCTGATCTGCTCGTCGATGGTGTCCGATTCGGCTTTTCCGAGCTGTTCACCGTAATAGTCGCGAAGAAAAAAAAGGGCATCGAGCTTGTGGGCAAACGTATAGACGCGGTCTGATTCGGAAGTCGGGCCCATAAAGAAGGCTGACTCCGGGCGCGGAGACGAGAGGGTGTCTCCGGTTGCCTCCTCGATTTCCTGCGGATCGTAGGTTTTGCTTCCCATGGTTCCTCCTTCGGCTGGCAAAAACCGCTTGCGTGGTTTTATCCGCCTTCGCAGAAGACCACGGGCTTGCCCGTGGATGGATGCGCAAAGGATCTTGTGCTGCGGCGCGATGTCGCCCAAATATAAGGACGGATAACCGCGCCGCAGCCGGAGGCGAAGGCGGGTAGGCTAATGGGACCACCGGTTTACCCTTGGGGCTCCATTTTCGACAGTAGCCCATGAAAACGGAGTTCGCAACCCGCTGTCGGCGCATCGGAACGGATTTTTATTGACAAAGTCCTCCCTTGCCCCTAGCCCAAATCGGTGAGGCCGTCGAAACATAAAAGCGCGCAGCGATTTTATATGGACAAGAGGCTTCCCGAAAATCTGGATCAATGCATCAAGGGGCTGATGGACATCAGCCGCGCCCTTACCTCGGACCGTTCCAGGGCGGACATCCTCGATCTGATCGTGATGGTCGCAGCGAAGATGACCGGCGCGGCCGTATGTTCGATCTGGCTCATTGATGAAACCTCCCGGCCGCAGGTCATGCGGCTGAAGGCGACCCAGGCTGCGGATCCGGACTACGTAA
This sequence comes from uncultured Desulfobacterales bacterium, assembly GCA_965602445.1. Lineage (GTDB taxonomy): Bacteria > Desulfobacterota > Desulfobacteria > Desulfobacterales > CAFBRK01 > JAIPEL01. Next base: position 2,449 of record CBFCZJ010000101.1, read on the forward strand.
AGGACCGATCGCTGCGCATCGAAGAGGGGGTGGTAGGACTGGTGGCCGCTCAAAGCCGCCCGCTGATGGTTGCCGACGTCCTTTCCGATCCGAATTTCAAGGAAAAGGAGACGGCCCGAAAGCTGGGTCTGGTATCGATGCTTGGAGTCCCGATCCGGATCAAAGACGGACGGGTCATCGGGGTGCTCAACTGTTTTACCACCGCCCCCCATGACTTTTCCGAGATCGAGGTCAACCTGATGGCCGCTGTGGCCCAGCAGGCTGCCGTGGCGATTTTCAACGCGGAGCTGATGCTCAAAACCCGGGCCGCCGAAGAAGAGCTTGAAACCCGCAAATTGGTGGAGCGGGCCAAGGAGATTCTCATGCGCCGGCGGGAAATGAACGGCGATGCGGCATATCAGTGGCTCCAGAAGCGAAGCATCGACAGCCGCAAGTCGATGCGGGCGGTGGCGGAAGCGATTCTTCTCTCCGAGGATCTTGGGTATTATTCGAGTATTCCCCACGCCTTGAACAAAAAAAGCCTTTGATTCGCGCTTGACAGCGAGCGGACACCCTGCTAAATTTTTTTAAAATTTGTAAGCGGTACTGCACAACGGCGTGTCGTTCCGTTTTTTTCACCGACAAAGGCGTCTGCTTCTCCCCATATGGAGAATGGCGCCTTTTTTTGTTTGCTGGAAGCGCCTTGCCGTGGACCGGAGCAAAATAGAGTCGTTTCATATTCATGTCGAACCGGAACGGCGGCGGGACCGAAAACGTCATCGAACAAAAGGAATCGAGGAACTATGAATCTGCACAGACCCAATGCAAATGAAGCGCTGGAAACCAAAAACCGTTCCAGAGATGTTGCTCCCCAGTCAGGAATCTGCAGCCGTTGTGTGGACGGCTGCAAAGGCAACTGCGATCTGTTCCGGGCGACCTTTCGGGGGCGGGAACTCCTGTATCCTCAGCCTTTCGGAAGCATCACCGCCGGGGCGGACAAGGACTATCCCGTCGATTATTCCCATCTGAACATCATGGGCTACGCCCTCGGCGCCAAGGGAATGGACGCCGACCCGGACAAGGCCACCTTTCCCGCCGTCGATACCGAGACCTCTTTCGGCGTTTCTGACAAGATCAAAATGAAGGTGCCCATATTCACCGGCGCCCTGGGCAGCACGGATATCGCAAGAAAGAACTGGAGCCATTTTGCCATTGGAGCGGCCATCAGCGGCATCACCCTGGTATGCGGGGAGAATGTCTGCGGCATCGATCCGGGTCTGGAGTTCGGCAGCAGCGGAAAAGTTTCCAAATCCCCGGAAATGGACCGCCGTGTGGAAGAATACCGCCGCTACCACGAGGGCTACGGCGACATTCTGGTCCAGATGAACGTGGAAGACACCCGAAATGGCGTGGCCGAGTACGTCATCGAAAAACTGGGCGTCGAAACCATCGAACTGAAATGGGGGCAGGGCGCCAAATGCATCGGCGGGGAGATCAAGGTCAATTCCCTCGATCGGGCCATCGAGCTGAAACGGCGGGGATACATCGTTACCCCGGACCCGGAGGACCCGGCTTTCCAGGCGGCCTTCAAGGCGGGGCCTCTCAAGCAGTTCGAACGCCATTCACGCCTCGGATTCATCGACCAGGAAGGCTTCATGAAAGAAGTGGAGCGGCTGCGCAAATTGGGCGCCAAGCGAATCACGCTAAAGACAGGTGCCTATCCCATGCGGGAGCTGGCCATGGCCATCCGTTGGTCGAGCGATGCGGCCATCGACCTGCTGACCATCGACGGCGCGCCGGGAGGAACCGGGATGAGCCCCTGGAGAATGATGACCGAGTGGGGCATCCCTTCGATCTATCTGCATTCCATGGCATATGAACTTTGCGATCGTCTGGCCAAGCGGGGAAAACCGGTGCCGGACATCGCCTTTGCAGGCGGGTTCTCCTCAGAAGATCATGTGTTCAAGGCCCTGGCCCTCGGTGCTCCCTATTGCAAGGCGGTCTGCATGGGCCGGGCCTTGATGATTCCCGGCATGGTCGGAAAAAATACCGAGAAATGGCTGCGGGGCGAAGACGGCGGGCTTCCTTCCACCGTGGCAAGGTTCGGTTCGACCAAGGAAGAAATCTTCATGAACTATGAAGTGCTGAAGCAAAAATACGGCTCCGAGGCGGAAAAGCTCCCGCTCGGTGCGGTCGGGATATTCAGTGCCACCGACAAGATCAAGGTCGGCCTCCAGCAGATCATGGCGGGTTCCAGAAGCTGGGCTGTCAAATATATTTCCCGAAACGATCTCTTTTCTCTGACCGACGAATGTGCCAAAATCACGGGTATCCCCTATGTCATGGATGCCTACCGTACCGAGGCCCTCGATATCATCGATGCGTGAGAGGCCTCATTTTCGACAATCCGATTGACAACCCGACAGGGGCGGCTCTATACCGCCCCTGTCTGTTACGGGCGAAGTTTCCAACGAGAGGGCGGCATGGTCGATACCGACAGTTCGATTCCGAAAGATTTTTATTCCCATTTTAAAATCTTTCACGAGCTGATGTCGATAAAAGTCAAGGATATTCTTCTTATTTCAAGCCCTTATGACGCATTTATCATGGAAGAGGACGGCAGTCTCGCCTCCCGGATCATCAATGAGTACAGCGGACTGAACCTCAGCCACCCTCCGAGGGTTTCCCGAACCGTTTCGGCCAGCGAAGCCCTGTCGATCCTGGAAAAAAAAGAGTTCGATCTGGTCATTACCACCCCTCATGTGGAGGAGATGGACGCTTTTTCCCTGGGGTTGAGAATCAAAAAGATCCGACCGGACATGCCCGTCATTCTCCTTGCCCATACCACGCGGGGGTTTTATCCACCTCCCGAAAACATCGATTCCAGCGGCATCGACAAGATGTTTATCTGGTCCGGCAATTCCGATCTGCTTCTGGCCCTGGTCAAAAACGTCGAAGACCATCTCAACGTGGAAGCCGACACCCAAAAGGCCAAGGTCCGGGTGCTGATATTGGTGGAGGATTCACCGGTCTATTATTCTTCCTTTCTGCCGATCATCTACAAGGAGATCGTGAAACAGACCCAGCAGGTCCTGGGGGTGGGCCTCAATGAAGAGCACCGCCTGCTCCGGATGCGGTCCAGGCCCAAGATCTTGCTCGTCAACAACTACGAGGCTGCGCTGGCGCTCTACCACAAATACAAATCGTACCTGCTCGGCATCATATCCGATACCAGAATTCCCCGGGATAACCGGCTGACCGACGACGGCGGTGCCGTGCTCCTTTCAAATATTAAAGAGGAAATTCAAAGTCTTCCGTCGCTTTTGCTCAGTTCTGACTCGAACAATCGGAAGCGGGCGGATCAGATACCGGCTGTTTTTCTCGACAAGAATTCACCGAACCTGCTTTCCGAGCTTCACGATTTTTTTCTGACCCATCTCGGCTTCGGTGATTTTATTTTCAGAATGCCCGACGGCACGGAGATTACCCGGGCTTCGGACCTGCGCTCCCTTCAGGCGACTCTTCCCGACATTCCCGACGAATCCATTTGGCACCACGCGCATCACAATCATTTTTCAAGCTGGATCATGAGCCGGTCCGAAATCGGGCTGGCGTCGAAATTTCGCGAAGTGCAGGCCGACGATTTCAACAACGCCGATGAGATACGCCGCTTCATCATTTCCAGCATCCAGAAGATGCGAAAATGGCAGCAAAAAGGGGTGGTCGCCCAGTTCAACGCCCATTCTTTCGATGCACAGATCATGGATTTCGTCAGAATCGGCAACGGATCTTTGGGCGGAAAGGCAAGAAGCCTGGCGTTCATGTCCGCCTTCCTGCAGGAGGCGCCCCACCTCTATGAAAAATATTCGGATATCAACATCCGGATACCGAAAACGCTGGTTCTCAGCACGGATGAATTTGAATATTTTATCCAGAGAAACGATCTGCGGCGTTTCGCCACTCAGGAGACCCCGGACACGGAAATCGCCGCATCTTTTCTCGATGCCCCAATGCCGGACCGGCTTGTTGGAGAGCTTACGGCCTTTCTGGCCCAGGTCGACTACCCCTTGTCGGTCCGCTCCTCGAGCCTGCTCGAAGATGCCCAGTTTCAGCCATATGCCGGCCTGTATGAAACCTACATGATCCCCAACAACGATCCCTCCCTTGACACAAGGCTCGATCATCTCCTGGCCGCCATCAAGCTGGTATGGGCATCGACGTACTATGAGGGGCCCAAAGCCTTCTCCCGCAACACCTCCAATCAGCCCCAGGAAGAGGCGATGGCCGTCATCATCCAGGAGCTTACCGGCGAGGCCTACGGCGATTACTTTTATCCGGCCATCTCCGGGGTCACCCAGTCCCACAACTTTTACGCGGTGTCTCCCATGAAGCCCGAAGAGGGAATCGCCCATATCGCTCTCGGGCTGGGTAAAACCGTGGTCGAAGGGGAAAAAACGATGCGGTTTTCCCCCCGATACCCCTCGATGCTGCCTCAGTTTTCCACGGTGGACGACATCTTGAAAAACTCCCAGCGCAGCTTTTATGCGCTGAAGATCAAAAATTACCCGGAATGCCTGGACTTCGATCACGACTGCAACCTGGTCAAGCGGGACGTGGACGACGCCGAAGACGAATTTCCGGTCATGACCCTGGCGAGCACCTATATTGCCGAGGAGCACCGCATTCGCGACAGCAGCAGCGCCGGCGGTGCCAGGGTATTGACTTTTGCCCAAATCCTCAAATACCGGACTTTTCCCCTGCCCGACCTGTTGATCGACATGATGGATCTGGCGCGAAGGGGGCTGGGCTGCCCGGTTGAGATCGAGTTTTCCGTCAACCTGAGCTCGAACCGGAGCCAAAAGAGCGATTTTAATTTCCTGCAGATGCGGCCGATGGTCGCAGACGAAGATCGCCTGGTGGTGCAGATCGACGAGGAAGATATCAAAAACGCCTTTTGCCGCTCCCAAAGAACCCTGGGAAACGGAAAAAACAATAAGATCGCAGATATCGTCTATGCAAAGCCGGAAAGCTTCAAGGTGGAAAACACCGTGCAGATGGCGGGCGAAATCGGTCGGATCAATGCCGAACTCATCAAGGAAAAGCGACCCTACCTCCTGGTGGGACCCGGAAGGTGGGGATCGTCCGACCGGTGGCTGGGCATCCCCGTGCAGTGGCAGAACATTTCAGGGGTCGGGGCCATCATCGAGTTGAGAAATTCTGCTTTGCATGCAGATCCCTCTCAAGGCTCTCATTTTTTCCAGAACATCACCTCCCAGGGAATTCATTATATCACCGTCACGGAAGGATCGGAGGATTTTTTCGATTGGGAGTGGGTGGGCTCCCTTTCCTGCGTGCGGGAAACCGAGCACATGCGCCATGTCAGGCTGGACCAGGCGATGACCCTCAAGATCGACGGCCGGCAATCCCAATGCGTGATGGTCAAACCGCGGTAAACGGGATTGTCAAATAACCAATACATCACCTTGAGTGCGCGGGGCGCCAGTGCATATCAAGCTCTTTCAAATGAAAACGGAAATATGACAATACCTATAATTACGAAAAGGAGAGGCTATATGAAAGACATCGTAGACGTGATCAGGGGCAGGGATGCGGGGCAAATCGAATTCCATCAGGCCGTGCAGGAGGTGGTCGAGTCGGTCAAGCCGGTCTTGGACCGGAATCCGGAGTTTCGGCAGACGGCCGTACTCGAGCGGATCACGGAGCCCGAGCGGGTGATCATGTTTCGCGTTCCCTGGATGGATGACCAGGGAAATGTCCGGGTCAACCGAGGATTTCGAATCGAGATGAACAGCGCCATCGGACCTTACAAAGGCGGGCTACGGTTTCATCCCTCCGTTACCCTGAGCATCCTCAAGTTTCTGGCCTTCGAACAGGTGTTCAAAAACGCCCTGACGACCCTGTCCATGGGCGGGGGAAAAGGGGGCTCCGACTTCGATCCCAAGGCCAAATCCGACAACGAGGTCATGCGGTTTTGCCAAAGTTTCATGGCGGAGCTGTTCCGGCACATCGGCCCGAACACGGACATTCCCGCCGGGGATATCGGCGTCGGTGCCAGGGAGATCGGTTTTCTCTTTGGCATGTACAAAAAGCTGCGAAACGAATTCACCGGCGTGCTGACCGGAAAGAGCCTGGGCTGGGGCGGCAGTCTGGTCCGGCCGGAAGCCACCGGCTACGGATGCGTCTATTTTGCGCAGGAGATGCTTGCCAGCCGCAGCGAAACCCTCGAAGGCAAAACATGCCTGGTGTCCGGATCCGGGAATGTGGCCCAGTACACCGTGGAAAAAATCATCGAGCTGGGGGGCAAGGTGGTCACCCTATCCGACTCGTCCGGCTACATCTACGATGAAGAGGGGATCGACAAGGGCAAGCTCGATTTCGTCAAGCGGTTGAAAAATGTTCGTCGGGGAAGAATCCAGGAGTACGTCGACAAGTATTCGGAAACGGTCTACACAGAAGCCGATTCGACGCTGGACCACAACCCCCTTTGGAACCACTGGGCCCACTGCGCCTTTCCGTGCGCCACCCAGAACGAAATCAATGAAAACGACGCATACCACCTGATCAACCAGGGCATCAAACTGGTCTGCGAGGGGGCCAATATGCCATGCACCCCCGGGGCGGTGGACATCTTCCAAGACAAAAAGATCCTCTATGCGCCGGGAAAGGCCGCCAATGCCGGAGGCGTCGCCGTTTCAGGGCTGGAAATGGCCCAGAACAGCATGCGGCTCAATTGGACCCGGCAAGAGGTGGACGACCGGCTTCAGGTCATCATGAAAAGCATCCACCAAACCTGTTTGGATGCGGCGGCCGAATACGGCGTGCCGGGCGACTACCTGGCCGGCGCCAACATCGCCGGGTTCGTCAAGGTGGTCAACGCCATGCTGGACCAGGGGCTGGTGTAAGGATTCAAAATTCCAGATTCCAGATTCAAGATTCTCCGGCGGGAAATTTATACGAATCTTTTGGTCTTAACCGGCCAGTTTGATCTCTTGTGAAACTTCTCAGACCGTCGCCCCCACGGTCTGGGTCTGCGACCGTTCGCGCCCTTGCAGCGAGGTAAGATTGCGAAATACCGAAAGTGGTGGATAAAAAAATCTCAAGCACCAAGCACCAAATTTCAAACAAGCACCAAGCACCAAATCACAATATTCAAACAGGAACAAAAGCCTTTCTGAGGCGTCTTTTTTGGAATTTGGTGCTTGGAATTTGGAATTTGTTTGTGATTTGGTGCTTGAGATTTGAAAATTTTCTTCCCTAATAAAATAACGCCTCCGTGCTTTTTCGGAGGCGTTATTTTATCTTGATCCAGAGAAGGCGGGCAACGCCCGGGCCCGGGTTTTTCCACTGGGAGGGAATGTCCGTGGTCAGGTAGATCAGGTCGCCTGTGCGGACCTGGCTGACCGCTTTTTTCAGCTTCATCTGGAGGCGGCCGGAAAGCACGTATCCGAGCTCTTCTCCCTTGTGGATGAAAAAATGGGAAGGGATGCGCTGCTTGGGTGGAATCTCGATCAGAAACGGCTCGGCCCGGTATACCAGGGCCGGCGATATCAGCAGTTTTCCTGCGGCGGCATCCTTGGGAAGATCGGGAAATTTCACGACCACGGCTTCCGCTGCAGGGAACACCGACCGAGGATCGGTCGCCGCAGACTCCCGGAAGAACGCGCCCACCCCCACGGAAAGCACTTCGGCCATTTTAAAAAGAGCCGGAAGGGAAGGATAGATCAGATTTCCTTCCACCTGAGAAATCGTGCTGGGGGTCACGCCGACGTGCCGGGCCAGATCGGTCTGGGACAGCCCCTGCTTGGTGCGAAGCTCCCGGAGCCGTGCGCCGATGTCAAACCGTCCATGACGGGTTTGTGCGTCGTCGAAGGCGATCTGAAGATCCCGGGTCCAGTAAAAGTGGGGTTGATTCAGGTTTTGCGGGCTGCGGCCTTCGGCCTTGAGCACGGTAAGCGCCGTTTTCCCTCGGCGGACCGAAAGCTCCACGGCGACCTGGGCTACCTGGTTGATCTTGGCCCGAAGCTTAGAAGAGTGGGCCTGTTTTTCGATGATCCAGTAGGCGATGGTTCGAAGTTCGTAGAGACGGGGACAGGAGTGGGCGTAAAAGTCGATGATGTGATTTTCTCCGCCCCACAGGTCCTGCATGCCGGTGAGACTTTCAAAAACGAAATGAACCTCTCCGGTCAGCTTTGCATGAACCCCGTAAAAGGCGTCCATCACCTCTTTGACCTTCTTCGGATTTGCCACCTGGAGGATCTTGCAGGGTCGGTCTGTTTCCGGTGTTTCGTAAAAACGAAGAAAGACTTCCGACGACGCCCCCTTGCCGTTGGTAAAGCAGTCGAGAATGGTCAGGTGCGGGTATGCGGCCAGGGGCCCGAGTTTTTCCAGCAGGTTTCTCGGCGAGCGGTCGAAGCTGACGTAGATCAGCGGACGGTCCTGGGATTGAGTGGCCTGGATGAAGTTGTGGGCGAACACCGATGCAAGGCTTCCTGCATCGTCGTACCAGACGACATTGTCGCCGATATAAAGCCCCTCTAAAATGCGGTCGAGATCGCCGACCCCGGAGCTGACGCGGGTTCTTTTAGATTCCATGGGTTCGAGGTTCAGAGGTTCAGGGTTCAGGGTTCAGAGGTTCCGGGGTCAAATTTCCATCTGCAAAGTGTAAGGTCAATGGCCGGTCCGTG
>CBFCZJ010000102.1:0-11008 GCA_965602445.1 uncultured Desulfobacterales bacterium
TCCCTGGCCTTCGACACTCTCTATGCCGAAGGCCAGCGGCGCTATGTGGAGACGTTTTCCCCCTATGCCCGGCAGTTCATGGACCGGATGGACCGCCCCCACGTGGAACAGATCGAGGGGATTCCTCCGGCCATCGCCATCGACCGGAAAGACCCGGTGCGAACGTCCCGCTCCACCGTCGGGACGATGACCGAGGTCACCGACTACGTCAAACTGCTCTTTTCCCGGCTCGGCCGGCTTCACTGCCGGCAGTGCGGTCGCCCGGTGGAGCCCGAAACCCCCGAACACGTATGGGAGAGCCTGCGCCGGCATCGAGAGGGGGCGAAAGTGGTGCTCACCTTTGCCCATCGGCAGGCGGCGGATGCAGACACCGAAAAAAGGTCTCTGCGCGCCCTGATCCGGATGGGATTCAACCGCCACTTTGCCGACGGCAGGGTGCTCGATCTGAGCGAAGACACCGCTGTGGCTTCCGGCGACACCCTGCACATTCTCGTCGACCGTCTGGTGCTGAAGCCCGCAGCGCGCCAGCGGGCCGTCGACTCCGCCGAGATGGGCTTCCGGTTCGGCGGCGGCAGGATCGACGTCTGGGTCGACGGCCGCTCTCATCACTCTTTTTCCCAGGAGCTGGCCTGCGCCAGATGCGGTATCGAATATCCGCCGCCCTTGCCGAATCTGTTCTCCTTCAACAGCCCGCTGGGCGCCTGCGAGACCTGCCGCGGGTTTGGACGGACCATCGACATCGACATGGATCTGGTGATTCCGGATCCTGAGCGGTCCATCGAGCAGGGGACGATCAAGCCCTGGGGCGGCCGCGCAGAGCAAAAGCCCGAGTACCGGGAACTGGTCTCTTTCTGCCGGCGGGAGCAGATCCCCACCGACGCGCCGTTTCGGGCGCTTGCCCCCGGCCAGCGACGCGCCGTGGTCGAAGGCACCGAGGACTACTACGGGGTGCGGGGCTTTTTTGACTGGCTGGAGACCAAGACCTACAAGATGCCCGTCCGGGTGTTTTTATCCCGCTACCGGGGATACAACCGATGCAGCGCCTGCGGGGGCGCCCGTTTCAAACCGGAAACCCTTCTCTACCGGCTTTCCGGAAAGACCATCGCCGAGATCTACGCCATGAACACGGCCGACGCCCTGGCCTTTTTCGATGGGATGGAGACCGGCGCCCCGGACGAGGCGGCAAAGATGGTGATGGACGAGGTGCGGCGCCGGCTTCGATACCTGAACGACGTCGGCCTCTCGTATCTGACCCTGGATCGCCAGTCCCGAACCCTCTCCGGGGGCGAGGTCCAGCGGGTGGCCCTGGCCTCGGCCCTGGGCTCTTCTCTGGTGCATACCCTGTACGTGCTCGACGAACCGAGCATCGGGCTGCATCCCCGGGACAACCACCGTCTGTTCGACATCTTGAAAGGCCTCCGGGACCTGAACAACACGGTGGTGGTGGTGGAGCACGATCCGGAGATCATCACCCGAAGCGACTATCTGCTCGACCTCGGCCCCCGGGCCGGGGAGGCCGGCGGGCAGGTCATGTATTTCGGCCCCACCGCGAAGGTGGACGGCTCTCTGACCGGCGCCTACCTGAGAGGCGAACGAAGAATTCCCGTCCCGGATCTTCGCCGGGCACCGAAGCCGGATCGCTGGCTGACCGTTTCCGGGGCCTCGGCCAACAACCTGCAGTCCGTCGACGTGCGCATTCCCCTTGACCTGTTCGTGTGCCTGACCGGCGTGTCCGGCTCCGGCAAGTCGACCCTGGCCGAAGAAGTTCTCTTCCGGGCACTGAAGCGCGCGCTGGGGGAAACCGAAGCGCGGCCCGGCCCCCATCGGGGGCTCCGCGGAGCGGAGCAAATCGCCGATGTCGTACTGGTGGACCAGCGACCCATCGGAAGAACCCCCCGGGCCAACGCCCTGACCTACACCAAGGCCATGGACGAGGTGCGCCGGCTGCTGGCCGGCGCCCCGAAGGCCGCAGAAGCGGGGCTCGGCCCCGGGCACTTTTCTTTCAACGTGGCCGGAGGCCGCTGTGAGACCTGCAAAGGGGAGGGGTTTGAAAAAATCGAAATGCAGTTTCTGTCCGACGTCTACGTGACCTGTCCCGAATGCGGGGGAAAACGGTTCCGGCCGGAAGTGCTCGCCGTGACCTGGCGGGAAAAGACCATCGACGATATCTTGAACCTGACGGTGGACGGTGCCCTGGCCTTTTTCGCCGACCAGCCCAAGATTGTACGCGCGCTTTCCCCGCTGGCCGAGGTCGGCCTCGGCTACCTTCGCCTCGGTCAGCCCATCAGCACCCTTTCCGGCGGGGAGGCCCAGCGGATGAAGCTCTCCCGCTATCTGAAAAGCGGCACCGGCACCAGCCGGCTCTTCATCTTCGACGAGCCGACCACCGGCCTTCATTTCGACGACATTCAAACGCTGCTGACCGCCCTGGGCCGTCTGGTGGACGCGGGCCACTCGGTTCTCGTCATCGAACACAATTTGGACATGGTCAAAACCGCCGACTGGGTGATCGACCTGGGGCCGGAAGGCGGAGACGGCGGCGGCAAGATCGTTGCCGAAGGCACCCCGGAGGCGGTGGCCGCCCATCCCGGCTCCCATACCGGCCGCTATTTGAAGCCCTACCTAAATCTCCGGGAACTGCCGGCGGCTTCGTCCACCGTGGCGGAACCTACGGCCCCTTACCGCACAAAGCCCCCGAATCGGCGGCCCGGGGAGCGGGCGATCCGCATCCAGGGCGCCCGGGAACACAACCTGAAAAACCTGAGCCTGTCGATCCCCCAACAGCAGCTGGTGGTTCTGACCGGCGTTTCCGGCTCCGGCAAATCGACCCTGGCCTTCGACATCCTCTTTGCCGAGGGCCAGCGCCGGTATCTGGAGAGTCTGGCCCCTTACGTCCGTCAGTACATGCGGATCTTAGAGCGCCCGGACGTCGACCTGGTCACGGGGCTGGCTCCGACGGTGGCCATAGAGCAGCGGATCAGCCATGCCAGCCGACGGTCGACCGTCGCGACCCTGACGGAGATCTACCACTTTCTTCGTTTGCTCTTTGCCAAGCTCGGCACCCAGCACTGCATCGGATGCGGCCGACCGCTGGTGGCCAGCACCCGGTCGGCCATTGCAGAAGACATTGCCGGACGCTTTTCCGGGCGCTCGGTCCGAATACTGGCTCCGAAAATCGCCGGCCGGAAGGGGTTCCACAAAGACGTGCTGGCCCGGGCCCTGAAAAAAGGCTTTGCAGAAGCCCGGATCGACGGAGAAATCGTCCGGATCGAACCGGACATGGCCCTGAGCCGCTACCACGAGCACTGGATCGACCTGGTGGTCGGCCGGCTGGAAAAAGACCGGATTCGTCCCGGGAAGATCGGCCGCCTGGTCGACGACGCCCTGGCCGAGGGAAACGGCAGCCTGGCGGTGGTCGACCGCAGCGGAGAAGCGGCGCTGTTTTCCGTGCACGGGGTTTGTCCGGGCTGCGGCATCGGCATGGAGCCGCTGGACCCGCGGCTGTTTTCCTTCAACAGCCGCCAGGGGGCGTGCCCGCGATGCGGAGGGCTGGGCACCACGGGGCCCGAGGAGGCCGCCCCCGGTTCGCCCTGCCGGGCCTGCGGCGGAAGCCGCCTGCGCCCGGAGGCGCTGGCCGTGAAATTGGCCGGCCGCACCATATGGGACCTGATCCAGATGGCGGCGGACCAGATGCTTGCCGATCTTTCCGGCATCGAACTGCCGGAGACGCATCGGCCCGTGGCCGACCCGATTCTGGCCGAGATCCGGTCCCGCCTCGAGCTGCTCAGCCGCCTGGGGCTCTCTTATCTTTCCTTGGGCCGCAGCGGGGACACCCTCTCGGGGGGAGAGGCCCAGCGGGTGCGCCTGGCAGCCCAGCTCGGCTCGAATCTGACCGGGGTCTGCTACATCCTGGATGAACCGACAATCGGCCTTCACCCTCGTGACGGGCACGTGCTCATCGACGCGTTGAAGCTCCTCCGGGACCGGGGAAACTCCGTTCTGGTCGTGGAGCATGACGAGGAGACCATCCGGTCTGCGGACACCGTGATCGATCTGGGGCCCGGCGCCGGGGCTCACGGCGGAAGCGTGGTGGCGGCCGGTCCGCCCCAGGCCATTGCCCAGGCGCCCGAATCGATCACCGGGGCATGCCTGGACGGGGGCCCCCGTCGGATTACTTCCAGAAGGCGCTCCCACCGCAAGGCTCCGGCAGTGATCGTGCGCGGGGCAACGGCCAACAACCTGAAAGGAATCGATGTCCGGTTTCCCCTCGGCACCCTGACCTGCGTCACCGGCGTTTCAGGCTCGGGCAAATCGAGCCTCGTCAATCAGACCCTGCTTGCGGCAATGCGCCTGAAAACCCGGGGAAAACAAGCGGCGGGGGCCTCCTTTCGAGCCCTTGAAGGGGCCGGAAGGCTCGAGCGGGTGCTGGAAGTGGACCACAGCCCCATCGGGAAAACGCCCCGATCGGTGCCGGCCTCCTACGTCGGTTTCCTGTCGGACATCCGCGGGCTCTTTGCGGCCACCCCTGCGGCCCGGGCCATGGGATTTGCCCCCGGCCGGTTTTCCTTCAATGTGCCCGGCGGCCGGTGCGAAGCGTGCAACGGTCAGGGCCGGCCCAAGGTGGAAATGAGTTTTCTTCCCGACGTCTACATCCCCTGCGATGTCTGCCAGGGGCGCCGGTTCAACCGGGAAACCCTCCAGGTGCGCTACAAGGGCAAAACCATCGCCGAGGTCCTGGAGATGACCTTCGCCGAAGCGGCCATTTTCTTTTCGGCGGTCCCGGCCATCCGACGGGCCGTGCAGTTCGTCTGCGACGTGGGGCTCGGGTACCTGACCCTCGGCCAGCCGAGCCCGACCCTGTCCGGGGGCGAGGCCCAGCGGATCAAGCTGGCGCGGCAGCTTGTCCGGCCCGGCCGGGGAAAGACCTTCTACGTCCTGGACGAACCGACCACCGGCCTTCACCTGGCCGACGTCAAGCGGCTCATCGACGTGCTGCAGACCCTGGTGGACGCCGGAAACACGGTGGCGGTCATCGAGCATAACCTGGAGATCGTCAAGGAGGCCGACTATATCATCGACCTGGGCCCGGAAGGGGGCGAAAACGGCGGCCGGGTGGTGGCGGCCGGCTCCCCGGCCGAGCTGCTGAAAAGTTGGAAGAAGTCCCACACCGCCCGTTTTCTGAAGAAGTACCTGGAAGGGACGTAGTGCGAATCGAAACGCTCGTCGTATACCTGCTCAAAGGCTCGCACCGGATACCTGCGCGACTGATTGAAACCGCGGTCGGCAATGTTACTCCGGATCTTTTTGGGCCTCGTCGGACAGCACCTCCTGTTGTTCTTTAATCGCCTCGCGGTGTTCGATGTCGCCGCGAAACCCCTTCTCCCGGCGGTCCAGTTCGCCGATCGCTTCGATGCGTCCATATAACACCAACGAATCTCGGTTGTGGGCCCGGGTTTCACCGGTGGGGTTTCCCAAGAATGTTCCGTCGGCCCTTTTGATCCCCAACACGTTGATGCCTTCGTCGCGCAGACGGGCTTCTGCAAGGGTGAGACCATCGATCCAGTCATCTTTTTCGACCCGAAGCTCCGCCAGTCGATACTCACCGGTCAGATGGAGCAAACTGGCGTAATCGGTGACATTCAGGTCCGTATGCCGTTTCAAAAGCGCATCGACGGTTCGGGAAAGCCACCGGTCGACCCATCGGCTCGATGCAAACGCCCACAGCCCCAGAATGCCGGTGACCAGAACCACGATCCGGATGGTCAGGGTCGTCGAATCGCCCTGCCGAACGAAGGTGAGAATCAGAGAAGAAATGGCGGCCACGATGCCCGCGTTTCCGATCAGAATCAGAATCAGCACGATTCGTCTTCGAACCGGGTGATTGACCACCATCTCCGATTCGCTCGTGGTGAATCCGGCCCCTGAAAAGGCTGACCGCGCCTGAAACTTGGCCGACTCCCGGGTAAGCCCGGTGTGGGTGAGCGCAATGGTGGCGACCCGGGTAATCAGAATCGACAAAAACACCACCAGCAACAACGAAAGGATCGCAATCAATTCAATTCCTCCAAAGACTTTCGGCCGACGATTTTCGGCTTGAGAAACCTGTCCATCGCGGGTCCTCGTGGTTATGGTCTGTCATGAAGAAAAAAATGGATTCCCAGGATGAGGCGATGCCATGGTCAGAAGATGACGTTACTGGGGTGGCTCTTCAATAAGGCGATCGCCCCATATGGTCATATAAAACGAGGGATTTTTCTGTGTCATATCCACCGAAAACCGAATGGAAGCAGTTTTTCAGCAAGCTGCCCCCCTGGATCTTGTTGCTGATCCTGGTGCTTCTCTTCGGCCGGTTCGTGATCATCGCTGTGTGGCACTGGATTTACGGATAGGCCCGCGGCGCAGCTATTTGACCATTTAACCAATCAACCCGCCCTTCCGTCCCGCCAGCGCCGCCCAGTCCTCCCAGGCCCGGGTTTCGATCACCGCCAGGCCTCGTTCCCGCATCCGGGCGGCCACCGTTTCGGCGTTTTCCTCCAGGACCCCGGAGACGATGACGATTCCCCCCGGCGCCAGGACCCGGTCGATATCGTCCAGCATTTTCAGGATGACCGGCGTGAGAATGTTGGCCGCCACCACCTCGAAGGACTGGTCGATCCCCGCCAGCAGGTCGCCGACCCGCACCTGAAACCGCTCTTCTGGGGCATCGTTTCTGCGGAGGTTTTCCCCGGCCACCGAAACCGCCAGCGGATCGTTGTCGATCCCCAGCATCTGGCCGGCGCCGAAAGCGGCGGCCACGCACATCAGGATCCCCGATCCGGTTCCCAGGTCCAGAAACCGGACCCCCGGCGTTATCCAGCGCTCCAGAAGCTGAATGCACAGCCGCGTGGTCGGGTGGGTGCCGGTGCCGAAAGCCATGCCCGGATCGAGCTCGATGACGACGTCCCCCGGCATCGGCCGGTAGGGCTCCCAGCTGGGACGGATCACCGTGCGGCTGCCGACCCGCTCCGGGTGAAAATGGGCCTTCCAGGACTCGGCCCAGTCCTCTTCATCCACCTCGCCGTACTCGATCCGCCAGCCGATCCCGCTTCTGCGCGAAAGCGTGGAAAGCGCCGCCTCCAGCCGACGGCGAAACCCGGCCGCCCGGTCGTCTGCGGCAACGTAGCCGGTCACGGCGCAGGCCGACGGGATCGGCCGCGCCGCAGCATCCCAGTCCGCCTCCGCATCCAGGCCGGGGGTTTCCACAACGACCCCGGAAAGCCCCAGCCCGTGGAAAACGTCGGCAATGAGATCGGCGGCCGCCTCCGGCTCTTCGGCCTCGAACACCACCCGTGCCGCCACCCAATTTTTTGCCTCGTCAACCATTTAACCAATCAACCGGAACTTCTCCTTGGGTGGGTTGAAATACCCGAACCTCAGATCCGGGCGGGCGCGGCGGATGCGGTCTAAAAGCGTGTGCATGCCGACAGGCTCACCCAGGGGGGCGGCGGCCGCCATGGCCGCCCGGTAGCGCAGCGGATCGTAGTTGAGGTTGCGCCATTGGATCATGCCGATCCGGTGCTCCCGGACGAATCTTTCCAGGGCTTCCACCTCCCGGCGGTCATCGGTGACCCCGGCCATGTTCAAGAGGTTGACCGACACGAACACCCCCCGGGAAAGCGCCAGCTCGATGCTGTGGACCACGTCCTGGTACCGGTAGCCGGCAGGCCGGAAATAGGCGGTATAAACCGGCTTTCTGACGCTGTTCATGCTCACCCGGATGCTGTCCAGCCCCGCATCGATGATCCGTTCGAGCAGCTCCGGGCGGCCCGCATTGGTGTTCATGTTGATCGTCCCTTTGCCGGTGGCCGCCCGGATGCGCCCAACGGCAGGCTCGATGGCGGACGCGGCCAGCAGCGGATCGCCTTCGCACCCCTGGCCGAAGCTGACCACGGCGTTTTTCACCCGGCCGATGTGGGCCAGGGCCACCTGGGCGATCTCGTCTGCAGTCGGCGTGAAATCGATCCGGTCCTGGCTGCAGGGAATGCCGCTTTGCTGCTGGAGGGAAAGACAGCCCAGACACCGGGCGTTGCAGCTTCTGGAGGTGGGAAGCGGCGCCTCGTATCGGCCCAGGAAAAAGTTCTTGGCCGCCGGGCAGCCGTAGGTCAGGGCACACGTTTCCAGGTGCTGCCGGAGACGGTTTTCGGGCATCTTCGCCCGCATCCGGACAATACCGGCGGCCACCTCCTCTTCCGGCATTTTCCGAAGGTCCTGCCGGGGTTCGAAATCGACCCGCACAGCCGCGGACCGGAACCGGCCCCTGGCCCATCCGACGGCGCCGTAAGAAAACAGGGGAAGGGTGTTAGCCCCCTCCCTTTCCTGGTAGGCGCACACCTGCGTGGCCACGTACCCCGGCGAGTTGAACACGGCCACCGGAAAAATCGGCTCGCCGGGTTCGAACGGGTTTTCGGCCACCGCCTCCTCGGCCCGGGTCTTCCGGTTGTAGAGCACCGGCACCCGGTCCGGGAGCATCATCAGCTCCGAGCCGTGGGGCATGGGGACGGTCTCTTCAAACGAGAGGGGGGCCCGAACCTCCCCGGCCATCCCCGCGGCCGTATAGCCGGGAAGCTCGAAGATCTCCCCGGCCGGGTCGGCCACCAGGGCGTTGATCAGGGTCGCTTTTCTGTCCATTTATTTCTGGATCTCGTTGACCGGAACGTTATTCTGACAAGCGCTCTAATACCTGCTCTTTTGCTCTTTCATGCGCTACGCCTTGCCCGGCTTCGAGTTGAGCCAGGGAGGCCTGGATATCGCTCAACAGTTCCAGCTTATCCTGCATGGCCTCATATTCATGGACATCCAGCAAAACCGCTACGCTTTTTCCATGCTGGGTGATGATCACGGGCCGTTTCGTGTCATGAACCTGCTTGATGAAATTTGCGATACCCGTCCTGATTTCGGACAACGGCTTGATATCCTGGTCGATTTTAAGCCTTTGCATGGCAGCACCTCAGTTTATATCATTATTTTGTACAATATAACGTACTATATATCATATCATCATGCAATCGGCTTAGGGGACTGCATTCTCATTCAACCGGACGGCACCTCTTTGAGGGGGACCGGAAAGATCTTCAGAAAGCGGCAATGCTTCAGGAGCCTATTCGACAAAAGCATCCAAGGAGACGGCCACAGAGGGAAAACTGCGCAGCAATTGCCGGTCGGCGGTGACGAAAGGAACGGCGAGTTCTTTGGCCACGGCGACAAACTCACAATCATAGGCAGAGCAGCGGCTTTCGGATGCAAGCGCAAGTACGTCGTAGGAAGACACCTCGTATTCCCGGCCTCTCATCAGAAGGAGCGCTGCACTCATCATCTCCTGAGTCTGCCTCAATGTGAGAAGTTTTTCCCGCAAATAAAGCGTCAGCACATTGCGAAGCTCGCTTCTCCAGAGTATCGGAGCCGCCCATTGGCCGTCCTTCTGCAGCGCCCGTTCGGCCAGCGGCGACTTCTCGCTGGACAGATACAGGCAGCCGATCACGTTTGTGTCCACCACGATCATGGCCGGCCGTCTGCCTTGGCCTGGTTGAAGCCCGCATCATCGATCGGGTGTTCCTCCGTCAGTCGACGAAGCCTTCGCGCATGTTCAAGCGTTTTCGTGACGTCGATGGGCCGGGTTCCGACCGCATTTTCGATGCAGACGATGATCTGGCTGTTGATGGAACGCCGATTGATCTCGGCATCGGCTTTGAGCTTTTCATACAGCTCGTCGGGGATGTTTTTAACCGTTACTGTGGCCATTGGAAAACCTCCGAAAAAACCATTTTGAAACCATATCGAAACCGAAACGATTCGTTGTCAAGAACTCTCACCGGCTTTTTTCAGACGTATTGCTCGACGGCGACCTCGTCGAGCTGCTCCGGCTTCAAGAACCGTTCGGCGTAGCGCTCATACAGCCCCGAGGTCAGAAACAGATCGAACAGGTCCGGATCGATGTGTCCCTTGATCTTGAAGGAATGCAGCATGTCGACCGCCTCTGAAAGGGTGGTGGGCCTCCGGTAGGGACGATCCGCGGCGGTCAGGGCTTCGAAGATATCGGCAATGGCCATGATCCGCGACGGCACCGAAAGTTGGTCGGCGTTCAACTTGCGGGGATAGCCGGTGCCGTCAAGGGTTTCGTGGTGGGTGCCCGCATATTCCGGGACCCGACTCAGATGCTTGGGAAAGGCCAGCCCCTCGAGCATGACGATGGTTTGCATGATGTGCTCGTCGACCTTGAAGCGGTCCTCCTCGGTCAAGGTCCCCTGAACCACGGACAGATTGTGGAGTTCCCCCTGGTTGTAGAGATTATTCGGCACTTCCACTTTAAACCCCAGCTTGGCGTAGACTTGGTTGACGCCCTGATCGCGGGCAATGACGTGCCATGACTTGTCCGCCAGCACCGTTTCCACCGTCGGAAGGGAGCGGGAGGGACCGTCGCCGAAGCGCTGAATCTCGACGTGGGAAAGTCCCTGGCGGTCGTCGATATGGCGAAGCCAGGTGGTTTTTGCGATATCACAGAGCCGCTCGATCTTTTCCCGGGGAAGGTCTTCGCTGCCGAGGTTGCATTCCGCGATGAAGCGAAAGTCGTCGAGCAACTGCGCTTTTTTCCCCTCGCACAGCGCCAGGGCTTCATCCGGGTCCCCCCCGGCCGCCACCGTCTCCAGCCGGACGATGTCGGCGTCCCGAAGCAGAACTTCATAGCGCATGCGCACTTCGTGGATCCGGTTGTAGATGGTTTCCAGCTTCGTGGCCTTGTCGACGATGTGTTCCGGCGTCACCAGCTTGCCGCAGTCATGCAGCCAGGCGCCGATCCGGAATTCCCGCCACTGCTCCTCGGTGTCGAAACGGAAATCGGCCAGCGTTCCTTCGGATTTCTTCACGGCCTCTTCGGCCAACCTCAACGCCAGTTCGGGCACCCGCTCGCAATGACCGCCGGTGTATGGGCTCTTGGCATCGATGGCGCTGGCAATCAACTGGACGATCGACTCCA
>CBFCZJ010000103.1:0-10912 GCA_965602445.1 uncultured Desulfobacterales bacterium
CTCTGTCCGTCATCCCGGCCGCAGCGAAGCCCCGCATCAAAGCCTGCCCCGGACTTGATCCGGGGTGCGGGATAAACTCCGAGCCGCGGTTCGACAGGCTCACCGTCCTGAGCGAAGTCGAAGGAGGATCCAGGGAAAGAACTGGATGCCCCCGGATCGGAGTCCGGGGCAGGCTTATCAAGTCCGGCATGACGGACTGGTTATGGCGAAGTTTCATAAGAGAGGACGGAGGCGATGCGCGCATCGCGCCTCCCCGTCTCCCAGCTTTTTCAGAAACGATGCCGACGACCATCGAACGAAAATATTTTTGAACACCAAGGAGATTCCTATATGTCACTGACACTCACCTGTCCGATCTGCGGCAGGCGCAGCGGGTATGAATTCCGCTACGGCGGAGAGGACAAAGGGCCTCGCCCGGAAGAAGAACGCCTGACAGCCCGGGCCTGGTGCGACTATGTTCACATGAACCGCTGTGTGGCCGGCCGGCAGAAGGAGTGGTGGTTTCACCGTGACGGATGCGGTCTCTGGTTCACCATCTGGCGCGACACGACCACAAACAAAGAAGTGCCGCCGCCGCAGGAGGACCCATGAACCGCCTCGAACACCTGCCGACCTTGCGGGTCGATCCGTCCATCCGCATCCCGCTGCAATACGGGCGAAAGACCCTGCACGGGGTCTCCGGCGACACCGTGGCGACGGCGCTGTTTGCCGGGGGGGTCCGCATTTTCGGCCGAAGCCTGAAATATCACCGTCCTCGCGGGCTTTACAGCCTCGACGGAGAGTGCGCCAACACCACCATGACCGTCGACGGAGTCGTCAACGTGCGCACCGAAACCACGCTGCTTCGGCCGGACATGCATGTGGGCGCTCAGAACGTGGTCGGATCGGCCGAATTCGACCTCATGGGGTTCCTCGACAAGCTCAGTCCCCTGATGCCGGCGGGATTTTATTACCGCACGCTGCACCGGCCCCAGTCGGCCTGGCCCTTCGCCCTGAAACAGATCCGCAAGGCGGCCGGGCTGGGAAAAGTCTCCCCGGGTTTTCACATGGAAGGAACCTTCGACGAAGCGTTTCTTCATGCGGAGGTCTGCGTCATCGGCGGAGGGGTTGCCGGCATGACCGCGGCGCTGGCGGCAGCCGAATCCGGGCTCCGGGTCGTTTTGCTCGAAGCGCGGCCCTGGCTGGGAGGCTGTCACGATTACCGGCCCGGTGCCGGGGACGGCGGCACGCCGCTTTATGAGCGGTCCCGGCGGGCGGCCGAAGCGGTGGCGGCGGCCGGCAACATCCGGGTGTTTTGCCAAACCCCGATGATCGGTGCCGACAACGACAACCTGATCACCGCCTTTCAGGTCGGCGGGGCCGAAAGCCCCTTTACCGAACGCTACCTCCAGATCCGGGCGGGCAGCGTGGTGGCGGCGACCGGCTGCATCGAGCGTCCCCTGCTGTTTGAAAACAACGACCGGCCCGGCGTAATGCAGGTTTCCTGCGCCCATCGGCTGGCCCGCACTTACGGCATCCTGCCCGGAACCGAGGCGGTGTTCAGCGTGGGACACGACCTGGGCCTGGAGGCGGCCGCAGACCTTGCCGACCTCGGCGTCAAGGTGCACTGCGTGGCCGACGCCAGAGATGAAGGGCAGGATCCCCTGCGGGTCCAAGCCCTTGCCGACCGGGACATCCCGCTTCATCGCGGCTGGGTGGCGGCCAGGGCCCATGGCGGCCGGCAGGTGAAAAGGGTCACTTTGTCGACCGTGGAAGGCACTGTGACCCGCGACTTTCCCTGCGATCTGCTGACAGCCTCGGCGGGGCTCACGCCGGTCACCGGCCCGCTGACCGTGGCCGGTGCGAAGCTGGTCTTCGACCGGCGTACCGGCTATTTTCTGCCGGAGCGGCTTCCGGCCTGCATGCACGCCGCCGGAAGGCTTCTGGGAATCAACGATCCAGAAGCCATCGAGGCGTCGGGCCGTCTGGCCGGGCTTCGGGCCGCGGCCGATTGCGGAAAGAAAGTGGATTTGGATGGCGCCGCGTCCGCGCTTTCCGATCTCGGCAGACCGGAGCCGGGTTGCAAGCTGGTCTCGGCCCCGTGCAAGGGAAAGAAGGCATTTGTATGCTTCGACGAAGACGCCACCATGAAAAACGTCCGGCAGGCCATCGACATGGGCTTCGATGTTCCCGAGCTGGTCAAGCGCTTTGCCGCCGTGGGATTGGGCCCCGGCCAGGGCGGTATCCCCGGCCACAACCTGCCGCTTCTGGTCGCCCGCCACCGGGCCGATCCCCGCCCGCCGCGGCCCACCACCGTTCGGTCTCCGCTGGTTCCGGCGCTGATCGCCACCTATGCGGGCGCCCACCGGGACATGTGCAAGCGCACGCCGGTCCACGGATTGCAAAAAAAAGACGGGGGGGTATTCCGGCGCATCGGAGACTGGCAGCGGGCCCGGTATTTTTCCGAAGACCTTGTCTGCAAAGAGGAGATTCTCGCTGTCCGCCGCAATGTCGGAATGCTGGACGCCTCGACCCTGGGAAAATTCAGCATCCACGGGCCCGATGCGCTCAAGGCGCTGCAGCGGGTGTTTGTATCCGACATGGCGAAGGTGAACACCGGCCGCGTGAAATACTCGGCCATGTGCAACGACGACGGCTGCGTCATCGACGACGGGGTCGTGGTCAAGACCGGTGAAAACGACTATTATTTTACCACCTCCACGGGCCGCGCCGGTTCGACCATCGAGTGGATCCGCTACCACACCCGGTTCGACGGCTGGGACTACCACCTGGTCAATCTGACCGACGCCATGGGGGTGATCAACCTGGCCGGACCCAATGCGCGACGCGTCCTGGAAGACGTTGCGGACGCCGACGCGTCAAACGAGGCCTTTCCCTTTTCCGGCTACCGGACGTTTACGGTAGACGGGGTCATCCCGGTCCGGGCCATGCGCCTGGGGTTCGTGGGTGAACTTTCCTTTGAACTGCACGTTCCCTCCTCGTACATGCAGGCCCTCTGGGAGCGGGTGGCCGGCGCCGGGAGCCCCTTTGGTATCCGGAACTACGGCGTGGAGGCTCAAAACGTGCTGCGCATGGAAAAGGGCCACGTCATCCTCGGACAGGAGTCCGAGCAGCGCACCACTTTGCTGGACCTGGGCCTGGGGTTTCTTTGGGACCGCGCCAAGAAAGAAGCCGGGACCGTGGGCACCGAAGCCCTGCGGCAGGCCGAGGGCGACCCGGGCCGTCTGACCCTGGTGGGCATCGAGATGGACGACCCTGCCCGCCCCGCCAAGGACGGCGCGGTCATCGTCGATGACCGGGTGCGGGGCTACGTCTGCACGATGCGAAAAAGCCTCACCATGGACCGGGCGATCGGCATGGGGCTGGTGGAATCTCAGCTGGCCGGTGTCGGCACCCGGCTGGAAATTTTCGAAGACGAGTCCGACGGCAAACGGCTGGGTGCAGCGGTAGTGCCGATGCCGTTTTACGACCCGACCGGGTCGCGGATGAAAGCATAGGGGCAGACCATGGCAGATATTATGCGACAATCGCCGGTGCGGTTTGACGCCGTCCCGGCCGAAATCGAAATGCGCGCGTCCTGGAAGGTGGTGCGACGATATGAGGCAGAGGGGCAAGGCCCCCACCTGGTGGATCTGAGCCATCTCCCGCGCTGGTACCTGCAGGACAGTGATCCGTCCCGGTTCAGGCCCTGCGGTGTCGACATCCCGGAACTGCCCGGGACCTGTGCCCTTCAAAACGGCGTGCTCGTCAACCGGTTGAACCCCACCCAGGCGTCCATCTGGCAACTGGCGTCGGAGTCCGTACCGATGCCCGTAGACAGGGCCTTCACCGACGTGACCGAGGCCGCCGGCTTTTTGGCGCTCGTCGGCGCCTGCGTGTTTTCCATTGCCGAAAAGCTGACCGCACTTGATTTTCTCGATCCGGGCAAAACCGTTCCGTTTTTACTGCAGGGCCCGATCTGCCGGGTTTCCTGCCAGAGCGTCGTGATGGATCGGAGCCCTGACGGCGCCGGCTGCCTCCTGTTTGCGTTCCCCCGCGGCTATGGGCGGGATATGGTCGATTCGGTGCTGACTGCCGGCGCGGAATTCGGTCTTTTTCCGGCCGGAGAGAATGCCTTTCGGCAATGGTTGGAAAAGGTCGGCCGGTAACGCGCCCGCGGGGTGCTTGGCGTTTCGGATTTTTCAGCGCCGCTTCCGATGCCAGGGCGAATTCGGCTCTTTTTCCGTCCGAAGGTAATCGAATCGCTGCCGCGATTCGATTACCGGTTTTTTTCATTTCAATGGTCGGATACTTTCTGGCGTTCAGGACTTTTTCACCGAGCATGTTTTTGCGGGTGCCCTCGACGCCTTCAGGCGAGATTTTCGCGGAATCGTCTCAATTCCTCTTGGATCATGCCTCGAAACAGGGGCAGCTTGTATTTGTTTTTTTCCAGCGGACGGGCCGCCTTGACGACGGCATCGGCGGCTTTTACGATGGTGGCGTCGTCGAGAACCTTTCCCCGGATGGCCTCTTCCACCGATAGAGAGCGCCAGGGGACCGGAGCGGCCCCGCTGAGAAACACCCGGCCGTCGACGACCCGGTCTCCGTCCAGTTCCAGGGCGAGAGCGGCGCCGGCCAGTGCAAAGTCCCAGGAGCGGCGGGCGCGGATTTTGCGGTAGCTGCTTTTCAAAGAAGGCGGCGGGGCGGGAAGCCGGACGGCGGTCACGATTTCATTGGGCTCCAGCCAGGTTTCCCGCTCGACGTCGTCCTCCGGCAGCGCATGGAAGTCATCCACCGGCACCGTTCGAAGCCCCTGAGGTCCTGTGATTTCCACCTGGGCCTGAAGGGCCGCCAGCGCCGGGGCGGTGTCTGAGGGATGGACGATATAGCAGCGTCCGCCGCTGCCGAAAATGCAGTGAAACTGGTTTTCTCCGCCTGCCGCGTAGCAGATGTCGCCGCCCTTTCGCATGCAGTGAAACTCTCCACGGTAATACCAGCACCGCGGCTTCTGGCAGAGGTTGCCGCCGATCGTTCCCTGGTTGCGAAGCTGGGGGCTGGCGACCTCCGAAGCTCCCTGGGCAAGGGCGGTGTAGCGCTTTTGAATCAGCGGGTGCTCGGCAATCTCGGTGATGGTGGTCAGCGCTCCGATTCGAAGTCCGCCGCCGGAAACCTTTTCGACGCCTCGCAGGTCGGGCAGGCCGCTGAGGCTGACCACCTTTCGGACGTCGAAAATTTTCTCCCGGAGGCATCCGAGCAGGTCGGTGCCGCCGGCGTGAACAACGGCGCCGTTCTGTCCGAGTTGGCCGATGGCTTCTTTCAGGGAGCCGGGCCGCACGTAGGAAAAATGAGGCGTCATCTGTCAGCCCTCCTTATTCTGTTGTTCCAACACGCTGCAGAGCGTGAGCGGATTGATGGGCGAGTCGAGGATCCGCATGCCGGTGGCATCGTAGACGGCGTTTGCCACTGCCGCGGCCGTGGGAATGGTTACGGGTTCTCCCAGGCCCTTGGCACCGGTGATGTTGGCCTCGGCATCGGGCATTTCGATCGGCGCGCTGACGATGTCCGCCGGCACGTCTAAGGAGGTGGGCAGCTTGTAGTCGTGCCAGTTGCGGTTGACCATCTTGCCGGTTCTGGCGGTGTCGAGGATCCGCATCTCGGTTGCCGCAAGGCCGATGCCCATGGTGACGCCCCCGATGACCTGGCTGTCGAAGCTGAGCCGGTTCATGACCCGACCGCTTTCGTTGGTGCTCAAAAACCGAAGGATTCGCATCTCGCCGGTGTTGGTGTCCACCTCCACCTCACAGAACTGGACACAGAACGGGTTGACCGTCTTGTTTTCCGGATTGGGCCCCCGGTGGCCGACCCCCATCACCACCCCGCGTTTTTGGAGACCTTCGATGTCGGTGATCCGGATTTCCTTTTCCGGCTGGCTGCGGGATACGATTTTTTCCCCCCGGTAACGCAGGTCTTCTACCGGTAGATTCATTTCCTCTGCCGCCATCTTAAGAAGCTGCCTTTTGACCTGGATGGCGGCGTCCCGTACGGCCGGGGCTTCGGTGGGCACGGTCTTGCTCCCGCCGCTGGGGGTGGCATACTGGGTGGTGCCGGTGTCGGCATGTTCGATGCGGATCATCTCCGGCTCGAGGCCGAGTTCTTCGGCGGCCACCATGGCCATGATGGTCTTGGTGCCGGTGCCGATGTCGCTTGCACCCATGTTCAGGCTTGCGCTGTTGTCAGAAAAGAGCTTTACGATCACCGTGGACGGCGGTCCGCCGCCGCCCACGAACCAGATGCTGGCGGCCATTCCCACACCGCGTTTGATAGGGCTGTCGGGATTTTTGGCGGCAGTCCGGCGGCGGGCCTTTTCCCAGCCGAACTTTCGCGCCCCCTCGCTGAGGCACTGCGAAAGACCTGTCGTCGTATACGGCGGGTTGCCGCTGCGGCCCTGGCTGTAGGCAGGAACGTTTTTGAGCCGCAGCCCCACCGGATCCATCTTGATGGCTCCGGCCAGGGCGTCCATCATCTGCTCCAGGGCCCAGGAGCACTGGGGGTGGCCCGGCGCCCGGAACGGTCGCGCCGGCCCGGCATTGATATAAACGTCGGTGCACTCGGTGGAGACGTTCGGACACAGGTACAGTTCCCGGATCTGCCAGTCCACCAGGGAAGTGCCGCCGGCCGGATAGGCGCCGCCGGTACCCAGGCAGCTGAACTTCAGCGCCGTCAGGGTGCCGTCGTTTTTGACCCCGGCCTTCAGGGTCATGTTCGACGGCGGACGGTTTCCCATGGTCAGGTAGGTGGCCTCCCGCGGGACAAACGCCTTGACGGGACGGCCGGTCTTTCTGGCCAGCACGGCGGCGATGATGCTGTATCTGCTCGTTCGAAGCTTGCTTCCGAAGCCCCCGCCCAGGTAATGGCCGATGACGCGCACCTTGGAAAGGGGAAGCCCCAGAATCCCGGCAATCTTGGATTGAACGGCATACACCCCCTGGGTGGATTCCCAGACGGTCAACTCGTCTCCGTCCCAGTTGGCCACGCAGCCGTGAAGCTCAAGGGGGGTGTGGACCTCGGCCTCGGTGCGGTAGTGCTGCTCCAGGACGACGTCGGCTTCGGAAAAGCCCTTTTCCACGTCCCCGCGGGAATAGGTGTCGGTTTTGAGCTTGTTTCCCCCTTCGTGAACCCGGGGGCTGCCGCTTTCCAGCGCCCGCCGTTCGTCGGCCACATAGGGCATCACTTCGTAGTCGACCTGGACGGCGCCGGCGGCATCCCATGCCTGATAAGGCGTTTCCGCCGCCGCCGCCGCCACCGGTTCTCCCTCGAAGCGGCAGGTTCGGGGGAACAACGCCGTCTTTGCATCCCGGAAAAACCACGGCAGGTCGGCTTCCGGCGTGTCCGGACCGATCACGGCGCGGACGCCGGGCAGGGCCTCGGCTGCGGTGGTATCCACTTGTTTCACGCGCGCATGGGGATGCGGGCAGCGCAAAATCGCACAATACAGCATGCCGGGAAGAACGACGTCGGAAGGATACACGGCGGTGCCGCTCACCCGTTCGTAGGCGTCGACCCGGGGCAGCGGTTTTCCCACGACATCGGTTTTTTCCCAGGGCTGCGGCTCCTCCCCCGGCGGCGGGGTTTCGGGCACCGGCAGACCCTCGGTGTAGTAAATCGATTTTTGGTCGTCGGCCATGGTTTACCTCGCTTTTGCCCAGTCGGCCCCAGTCGGCCCCCGGCGGCTGCCGAAGCGACTGGCGGACTGTCGTTGTGGATTACTTTCGCCTGGACTCGGCGGCCTTTTCGGCGGCCTTGAAGATATGGGTGTAGGCGCCGCACCGGCAAAGATTGCCGCTGACGGCGGTGCGGATTTCCTCCACGGAAGGCGCCGGGTTTTTGCGCAGAAGGCCTTCCACGGACATGATCTGGCCCGGGGTGCAGTAGCCGCACTGAAAGGCGTCTTCCTCGACGAAGGCCTGCTGCACCGTACCGAGCTTTTCTCCGTCCATCAGGCCTTCAACCGTCGTAATCTCCGTGCCCTCGGCCTCCACTGCCAGCGTGAGACAGGCATAGCGGGGGATGCCGTCGATGAGCACGGTGCACGCCCCGCACTCGCCGCGGCCGCAGCCTTCTTTTGAGCCGGTCAGACCGATCTTCTCCCGCAGGACATAGAGCAGGCTCCACCGGGGCTCGACCAGCAGCTGATGGCTCCGGCCGTTGATGTGCAGCCTGATCTTGCTCATTTCATCGGACTCCAGCACTTTTTCCGCTGCCTGGCTGTCGCCGGCTGCAAAAAGATGACCCGATGCCGCCACGCATACCGTGCCGGCGCCGATGCCGGCCATGAAGCTCCTGCGGGAAATGCGTCGCTTGTTGCGCTCTTGCTTCGAATTGGATTGTTCCATGTCCGTGCCTCCAAAAAACGGGTGATGGAGATACCGCCTTAGCCGAAAAATCGAACCTGACGGATCGAGCCTCGCACGGGCCGGCCTGCAGACCAATGGGGGATAGACAGTATTCCCGCTTTTCAATGGGTTGATTTTCGGAAAATAGGTGCCCCCGGCTGGGGGGAGCGGGCCGGAAGACCCCTCAAAAATACAGTCATGCACTCATTTATCGGCAGTCCGGTGCGCGCTATTTTACAATATTGAATGCTGGATGTTCCGGCACAACCGATAAGGCAAAAAGCGAGGTCTTATGAAAAAAGGAACAGTTGTCGCGATTGCGCTCATTTTCGCTCTGGCCGCAGCCGCGCCGGTCTATTCCATGCGCTGCGGAACCGACCTGATCACAGAAAACAGCAGCAAGTTCGAGGTGCTCCAGGCCTGCGGACAACCGTTGAAAAAATTCGGTGACAACATCGAACTCGGCGACGAGGGACTGGCGGTGGGCGGCTACGAAAAATGGTACTACGACATCGGCGGCGGCGTCTATCACGTCATCACCTTTCACGGCAACGAGGTGTTCAAGATCGAAATCGAACAAAAGCAATAGAACCGCCGT
Source organism: uncultured Desulfobacterales bacterium (assembly GCA_965602445.1). Lineage (GTDB taxonomy): Bacteria > Desulfobacterota > Desulfobacteria > Desulfobacterales > CAFBRK01 > JAIPEL01. The sequence goes on from CBFCZJ010000103.1 coordinate 8,971, forward strand.
CCCAATTTTAGCAGAGCGTTTTGCCATCACGTGCCACCGGCTTCGGCCTCGGCGAACGGCCGCAGCGGACAGCCTTTTCAACCTGCGGGGAAGGGGTTAAATGCCAAACATGGCCTGTCCAGCGACAAGTAAGCCCGCCGCTCCTTCCCGCGTCATCGGCGTCGACGCCCTTTGCCGGGAGAGGCTCGATGCCCGGGTGCTGGAAGAAAACCGAAGCAGCATCGGCAAAAGCCTGCGGCGAAACACCGGCCAGTGCCTGCCGCTGAACATCATTGCCCAGGATTTTATCGACACCGTGCAGCGGCAGGAGCTGGATCCGGCCGGCGCCGTTCTCTGGATGCCGCATTCGACCATTGCCTGCAACATCCGCCTCTACCCGCTGCACATTTCCCGTCTGCTGGCCGAAACCGGCGGCGGCTTCGAGCGGTCCTCCGTATACACCGGGCAGGTCTCCTTTTCAGAGCTTTCCCCCCGGCTGCCGATTCGGGTGTACATGGCCTACATGCTGGGTGGGCCGCTCCTGGGCGCTGTCCTGCCCCGGTAGGACGATTCTCCCCGGGAGATTCTTTCCCGGTTCGGCGTGCGGATCGAGCACACGGGCGAATCGATGGACAACCTGCTCAAGGTGCACTACCTGACCCGGGACTACCCGGATCTTTCTTTGTTCGTCCAGGTCAGCCCCGCCTTTTGCTGTCCCTCGCTGGTCACCGAGGCCATGGCCCGGAAGATCGAGCAGGTCACCGGCATCCCGGTGGCCTCGATTACTTACGACGGCACCGGCGGGATCAAGAACGACGCCGTGATCCCTTATCTTCGCTATCCCCGTCGACAACCGGTTGAAATGGAGACGGCCGGCGATGCGCAAGGATCGGCGAACTGACACAGCCCGAAAAGATCGAGGGCGGATAGGAATACAGGTGCCATGGGCCGTAGATTCGGCAAATACGGATGGCTTTTTTACGGTTCCGGGCAGATGACGCTGTAGACAGCCGAGTAGTCCGCATCGCCGAGTCCCCTGCGCACGGCCTCTTCAACGATGCACCGGACGCCGTCGAGCCCGGCGGTATCCAGGTTCGAGGCCGCCGCCGTAGAAAGGGCCAGCCCGACGTCTTTGGCCAGGTGCCGGGTTGGAAAATTTGGATCGGAGAAATCGCGCGCCACCATGCGGTCCAGCTTCTTGTCGAAGGTCGGGGCATATAGTGCGCTTTTACGCAGGATCTCCATGAACCGGTCCGTCGAGACCCCGCTTTTCCGCACCAGGGCAAGGCTGAGGCAAAATGCGGCGGTAAGGCTTGCGATGAGCTGGTTCATCGCAAGCTTCAAGGCGGCGGCCCTGCCGACGTCGCCGATCAGAAGCGGGGCCGGCCCGAAGCACGCCAACAGCCCGGACCACCTCTGAAACTGTTCGTCCGAGGCGCCCACCATCACGATCAACTCCCCCTTGCGGGCCTCGGGAAGACTTCCCAGCACCGGCGCTTCGAAATAGTCCCCGCCGGTTGCCTCGATCCGGCGTTGCAGGTCTGCGCTTTGCTCCGGCGAGATGGTTCCCATCTGGATGACGGTTTTTCCGGAAAGCACCGCCGGAGGCTCGGCAGCGAAGAGGACATGCTCAATGGCCGGGTGATCTGAAAGCATCAGGACAATGCCGTCGGCGCCTGAAATCGCCTCCGATGCGTTCTTGGCGATGGTTGCCCCGAAGCCGGCCAGAGAAGCGGCCTTTTCAGGAGTCCGGTTCCAGGCGGTGAGTGGATAGCCCGCCTTCAGAATGCGTTCTGCCATGGGCCGGCCCATGAGGCCGGTGCCGATCATCGCGATGTGGCCTGATGGTGTCATGGAAAGAGTCCCCCTTAAGTTTATAAAGTCCTAAATTGATCGGTTCTCCGTTCAAGGTTCAGGGTTCAGAGGTTATAACTGCTTGAACCCGCATTCAGTGGTGACGACA
>CBFCZJ010000104.1:0-10877 GCA_965602445.1 uncultured Desulfobacterales bacterium
TTTCCCGGACCCGGCCCGGCCGGTGATGATCATAATGGGCGAGGTTTTCATCATGGATACACCCCCGCATGCTGCGGCGGGCGTTTGACCCTGCATGGGCATGCGCCGTCCGATCCCACCGGCCAGGGGCGGGTCGGACGAGTTGCGGCAACAGAAAATGTCAAGCTATGGGTCCGAATCCGGCCGGCTCCTGGTTCAGAATTCCTCGTCTTCTTTCCGGATCGCCTCGTAGATCTCGTCCCGGTCCGCTGCCGAGGCAAGCTTTTCCTTGAACGGTTCATTTTTCAAGATGCGGGAGATCCGCGCCAGCAGCTTCAAATGAAGGCCTGTGGAATTTTCCGGGGTCACCAGGAGAAAAAAGATGTGGGCCGGCTTGTTGTCGATGGATTCAAAATCGATCCCCTGGCGGCTGAGTCCGATGCCCAGATGCAGGCTGTCGAGGTCTTTCATCTTGCCGTGGGGAATGCCGATGCCCCCGCCGATGCCGGTGCTGCCGAGTCGTTCCCGCTCCATGAGCACCCGGACCATTTCTTCGGCGCTGACATCGGCCAGCCGCGCCACGGGCGCGGCCAGCTCCTCGAGCGCGCTTTTCTTGTCCCGGGCCTGCAGATCGGGCACGATGGCCTCTGGTGTCAGAACATCAAGAATCTTCATAGGGTCAGCCAAGGGGTTGAATCAAACCGTAGTTGCCGGCCTTGCGCCGATAGAGCACATTGACCTTGTCGGTGCGCGCATTGGTAAAGACCAGAAAGTTATCGGTAACCAGACCCATCTGCATGATCGCCTCTTCGATATCCATCGGCTTGTATTCGATGGACTTGATCATGATCTCTCCCGGGGCCTCTTCGGGGCCCTGGGCGGCGACGTCGGTCATGGTTCCTTTTTCCTTGACACGGGAGCCGCCCCGGCGATCCCGGATCTTTTGTTTGCTTTTCTTGATCTGTTTTTCGAGTTTGTCCAGAACCATGTCGATGGCCGAGTACATGTCTTCGGTCTCTTCCTTGCCCTTGATGCTCAGCCCGTCGCCGACGACGTTCACGTCGGCGATATGCCGGAACTTTTCCACGGAAAGAACCACGTTGGCCTCGGCCGGATTGTACAGATATTTATCGAACCGGTTGAGCTTTTCGCCGACATATTTTTTCAGGCTTTCCGACGGTTCGATATTCTTGAAGGTAACAGAAGTTTGCATACGCATGGCCTCCTAAATCTGTTTGCGCTTGTTGGACGGCAGCACCCGGAGCATCTCGCGGTATTTGGCCACCGTCCGACGGGCAATGTCGATGTTATCCTCCTTGAGGAGCTGGGCAATTTTACTGTCGCTGTATGGCTTTTTGGGGTCCTCGCCATCGATGATCTGCTTGATCTTGTCCATCACGCTGGCCGAGGCGATGGCGCTGCCGTGAATCCGGTTGATGGAGCTGTTGAAAAAATACTTCAATTCGAAGATGCCCTGGGGGGTGTAGGCATATTTATTGGTGGTGACCCGGCTGATGGTCGATTCGTGCATGCCGATGTCCTGGGCCACGTCCCGGAGGACCATCGGTTTGAGATGGGCGATCCCTTTTTCGAAAAAGTCCCGCTGGAAACCGACAATGCTTTCCATGACGCGGTAGATGGTCTTCTGGCGCTGGTGGATACTGCGAATCAACCAGGCCGCCGACCGCATTTTTTCCTGGATATAGTCTTTGGCCTGGGCCGAAACCTTCCCGCCGCCGGAAATGGCCTGGCGGTAAAAAGAATTGACCCGGAGCTTGGGCATGCCGTCGTCGTTGAGCATGATGACAAAGTCGTCTTCCATCTTGTAGACGTAAATGTCCGGGTTGATGTACAGGGGCTCTTCGTCGGAGAACTGACGGCCGGGGCGGGGTTCAAAGCTTTTGATGATGTTTACCGCCTCGACCACCTCATCCATGCTCACCTTCAGGGCCTTGCAAACGGCCTTGTAATTGCGGTTTTCCAGATGGGACAGGTGGTGGGCGATGATCTCGGTGACCAGGCTGTTGTCCAGGCCGTAGTGCCGCGCCTGGATCATCAGACACTCTCCGATGTCCCGGGCGCAAACCCCCACCGGGTCGAAGGTCTGCAGCACCGCAAGCACCGAGTCGACCTGCTCTGCCGGCGCCCCGCTGGAGGCGATGAGGTCCTCGTAGGGCAGGTCGAGGTAGCCGTCGCGGTTCAGGTTGCCGATGATCAGGCTTCCGATGCGCTCTTCTCCGGGCGTCGGAACCGTCATCAGAAGCTGCCACAGCAGGTGGCCGCTGAGAGATTTCCGTTCTGCGATGAAGGATTCATACCGCGGCGACTCGCGGTCTTCGGCCTCGTGGCTGACCCGGCCGGGTACGTTGTATTCCTCGATGTAGTTGCTCCAGTCGATATCCTCCGGGATGCGCTCCTCGATGGTCACTTCCTGGGCTTCGGCCTCGGGCGGGGTTTCGGCCTCGCCCGGGTCGGCAGCGGCCTCTTCGGCGGAGATTTCCTGGATCTCCTCCAAGGCGGGGTTTTCTTCGAGCTCCTGACGGATCATGTCCATCAGCTCCAGGCGCGACAGCTGCAGCAGCTTGATGGCCATCTGCAGCTGGGGGGTCATGATCAGCTGCTGGGTCAGTCGCAGCTGCTGTCGGAGTTCGATTGCCATGATCAGAGCCTGAAGGTCTCCCCGAGGTAGATCTGCCGGGCCGTCTTGCTGGCGGCGATGGTTTCCGGCGCCCCGGATTCGATGATTTTCCCGTCACTCAGAATATAGGCTTCGTCGCAAACTTCCAGTGTTTCCCTGACGTTGTGATCCGAGATGATAATGCCGATTCCCCGTTCTTTCAGATGGGCGATAATTTGTTTGATGTCGATCACCGCCAGGGGGTCGATGCCGGCAAACGGTTCGTCGAGCAGAATAAAGCTGGGGCCGGTGGCCAGCGCCCGGGCGATCTCCAGCCTTCTGCGCTCTCCGCCGGAAAGACTGCTCGCCCGCTGGACGGCAAGCCGGGCGATGCCAAGCTCCTCTAACAGCCGCTGCGTCAGGACCTTGCGCTCGGACGCTGAAATCGGGTGCATTTCCAGCACGGCCAGAATGTTTTCCCTGACGGTCAATTTGCGAAAAATCGACGCTTCCTGGGGCAGGTATCCCACCCCTTTTCTTGCCCGGATGTACATGGGGGCCGTGGTGATGTCCTCTTCGTCGATCGACACGTTTCCCCCGTCGGGGCGGACCATTCCCACGGTCATGTAAAACGTCGTGGTCTTTCCCGCGCCGTTGGGTCCCAGAAGTCCGACAACCGTGCCGTTGCCCACCTCCAGGCTGACGCCGTCGACTACCGTCCGGCCGTGGTAGCTTTTGACCAGGCCGTCAAGCCTCAGCCTCGGCATGGCCCCCGTCTCTTCACGGATCGATCACTTCGGTGTTGCATTATCTTCCTCCGGGTAGAACACGGCCTCGACCTGGCCGCTGCTTCCGCCTTCGACGATCACCCGGCCGTCATCCTGGTGAAGCGTGATTCGGTTGCCCGATATCTGGCTTTTCCCGCTGGTGACCCGCGACCCTTCGCCGATCAGCACAAACACGCGAGAGTCCACATTGTATACCGCCTCCGGAGACTCTGCAAGGCCGTTTTCGAATCGAATCCTTACGTTTTCGTAGGCTTCGATCCGCTCCAGCGCATCGATGGAGTCTTTGCCGCCCTCCTTGTAATAGGCCCGGATCCGGCCGGCCTCGATGGTCGTCTCCCCCTGGCGGGCCACCACCCGGCCGCTGAATTCGGCAACCCGGCCTTCGATGTCCACTTCCAAACGGTCGCTGCGAATGTCGATCTTTTCGGCCGCAGCGGGCTTTTCCGCGGCAAAGGGCTCGGCCAGCGATGCCGCTGAAAAGAATGCCGCGGCGGCCAGCACCGCAGCCATCCATTTACAATTCCAGTTTTTGGTCGATGGCGCCATGCACGCCCCCTTCGAAAAGAAGCTTTCGGGTGTCCAGGTCGAATACGGCCGTGTCGGCTTTCAGAACCAACGCGTCGCCGGAAATCGTCACCGGGTTTTCCGCCGCCAGGGTTCGCGCCCGGTGGCGGTAGTGGATCGTTTCGGTGGTCAGCCGGTATTCGTCCCGGCGTACGATCACGTTCCCGGACACGGTCAGGTCATTGGTCCCGGTTTCCAGGATGCCGCTGTCGGCTGTCAGATGCACGCGGCTGCCGTCGTCCATGTAGAAGACGACCGACACGTCATCCAATGCCGCGGTGTTTTTTTCCGGTATCATCCGTGCGGCGGCCGCCGTGAGCTCCCATTCGGTTCGGCCGTGCCGGGCGGCTGTGTGCCGCAAGTTTTCGATGCTCAGGCTGGTCCCGGCGGGCATCTTTTTCATCAAATCCGCACCGGGATCGAAGCCGGCGCGGTAGACGGCATAGACGGCGGCCAACGCCCCTAAGGCCAGCAGCATGACCGCGAAGATCACGCTGCGCAGCCTTCCGGCAAAAAAGCCGCCTTTTTTCACGGCGAAAGCCTTTTCAGGACCTGTTCCCAGATCCCTTGGGCGCTAAGGATCGCTTCGGCGACCTCCCTTACGGCACCGGCGCCGCCGGGGGCGGTCGTCACCCAGTCGGCCCGCTCGCGCACGATGGCAGCGGCGTCGGCAACGGCTACGGCGAGCCCGACCCGTCCCATGATCCCGAGGTCCGGAAGGTCGTCGGCCACAAAGGCCGCCTGGCCCTGTTCCAGCCCGGCCTCGGCGAGAATCGATTCCAGCGCGGCCACCTTGTCCTTGACGCCGTCGTGGACCCGGCTGATGCCCAGGTTCCGGCACCGGTGAAACAGCGCCCGGGAGCTTCTGCCGGTCACGATGCCGACCTCGATGCCGGCCTGAATCAGGAGCCGGATGCCCAGACCGTCTCTGACGTGAAAGACTTTGGTCTCCTCGCCGCGGTCATTGTAAATGATCCGGCCGTCGGTCAGCACACCGTCTACGTCCAGGAGCAGGAGACGGACACGGGACAGGGCCGCTGAAAGATCTTTTTTCTTGAGCTGTGCCATGGGTTATCGTCTCGACCTAATCTCCCGCCATTGTGGAGGGGCTAAAGTGGTTTTCCCATTCCGGGCAGGTGAAAGGTAAAGCACGAATCTCGAATATCGAAATTCGAAACAAATTCGAATGACCAAAATCGATAAATTCGAAACAAAAGCGAACTGAAAAAATTCGAATAAATTAATTGCTCCTTTTTTTGTTTGGGTCATTTGATCATTTGAATTTTGAATTTGTTTCGATATTCGGGCTTCGGATTTCGGATTTATGATCCAAGAAATGTCTGCCCTCGTGGAAGAAACCAATCAACCATCAGCAAGGACGGAACGGATTGCCTTCAGCTGCGCATACAGGCCGGAAAGGACGTCAAGGGGCAGGGAGTTGGGGCCGTCGCAAAGGGCGCGGTCCGGGTCGATATGAACCTCGGTAAAAATGCCGTCGGCGCCGGCGGCCACCGCTGCCCGGGCCAGGACCGGGGCAAACCGCCGGTCGCCGCCTGAACTGCTTCCCGCGCCGCCGGGGGTCTGCACGCTGTGGGTGGCATCGAAGATCACCGGCCAGCCGGAGGCTCGAATGACTTCGATGCCGCGAAAATCGACCACCAGGTTGTTGTAGCCGAACATGGTGCCCCGCTCTGTCACGATCACCTGCCGATTGCCCGTCGAGCAGACCTTTTCCACCACGTTGGCCACGTCCCAGGGGGAAAGAAACTGCCCCTTTTTGATGTTGACCGGCTTTCCGGCCCGGGCCACCTCCAAAACGAAGTCGGTCTGGCGGCACAAAAAGGCCGGGACCTGGATGACGTCAAGCACCTCTGCGGCCCTTGCCACTTCACTGATGCGGTGTACATCGGAAAGCACCGGGATGTTAAGCTCGCTGCGCACCCGGGCGAGCACCGCCAGCCCCCCGTCCAGGCCGGGACCTCGAAAGGAGTGGATCGACGTCCGGTTGGCCTTGTCGTAGGAGGCTTTGAAGATCAGCGGGATGGAAAGCGCCGCGCACAAACCCTTCAGATGCCGGGCGATCTCAAGGGGGGTTTGCTCGTCTTCGATGACGCAGGGACCGGCAATGATCGCCAGGGGATGGCCTGCGCCGATGGTGACACTTCCGATGTGCACGGCTGTTGTCATGGGTCACGCTGTTTCGGTGTCTGTAAGAAAATGCAACCGTTTCCGCCATGTTGCGCATGCATTATCCTTAGACCCGGTAAAAGTCAAGAAACGAACCGGTGCGTCGGGCCTCTTGATCGGCATCGTGCAACCTGCTATGGTCCGGAATGACTTTTTTCAAAGAAGGAGAAGGATAACCAGTTGAAAGAAAAGAAAAAAAACACCAAAATGATCATTATCGCCGTGCTGGCCGCCGTCGTCTTGATTCCGGTGATCGTCTGGCTTTTCCAGCGCTGGGAGGGCGAAAAACCTCAGGTCCAAATGATGCTTTCTTCGCCGGCCGTTGGGCTGTCCACGGAGTTTTCGGTCCGGGTGTCCGATCCGGACAGCGGATTGCGCCAGGTGCGGGTCCTGCTGATCGCCGATGGCGCAGAATCGGTCCTGGCCCAGGAAACCTTTCCGTCGGCAGGGCCCTTCGGCGGGGGCGAGGTGGGCGATCGGGTCGTCACCGTGTCGGTGGAGCCCCGGCAGCTTGGGATTTCCGACGGTGCGGCGCTGATCCGCGTGGTGGCCGACGACTATTCCTGGCGCCGCTGGTGGAATGGGAACCGACAGGTGCTCGACACCCCGGTTACGATCGACACCCGGCCGCCGAATCTCGCCGCGATGAGCCGGGCCCACAACATCACCCAGGGCGGCACCGGGCTGGTGGTGTATCGGATCGACGAGGCCTGCCCGGAGCACGGCGTGCGGGTGGGCGATCGGTTTTTTCCAGGATATCCTGCGCCCTCGGGGGAACCGGGGCTCTATATGGCCTTTTTCGCCCTTGCCCATGACCAGGGTACGGACACTTCGCTGGTGCTCGAGGCCGCAGACAGGGCCGGCAACCGCGGTCGGACCGGCTTTTCCCACTATATTCGGAAAAAACGGTTTCCGGAGGACACCATCCGCATTTCGGACCGGTTTCTGTCGATGACCCTGCCCAAGTTCGACGCGGCGGTGCCGGCAGAACCCGGCCAATCCCCCCTGGATCGGTTTCTGGTCATCAATCGGGACCTTCGCAAGGCCAACTACCAGCGCCTGGTGGAAATCTGCTCCCGGAGCGATGAGACGATGCACTGGAAGGGCGAATTCCTTCGTCTGCCCGGCTCGGCCCGGCAGGCGGCGTTCGCCGACCGCCGCCGGTATCAATACCGGGGCAACACCATCGATCGGCAGACCCACATGGGAATCGACCTGGCCTCGGTGAGCCACTCACCGGTGCCGGCGGCCAACGCCGGAAGGGTGGTTTTTGCTGAAAATCTGGGTATTTATGGTCAGACGGTGGTGATCGACCACGGCTTCGGTATTTTTTCGATGTACGCTCATCTCAGCCGCATTGATGTTACGCCGGATCATGTGGTATCCAAGGGCGATGTCATCGGCCTCACCGGCAGCACGGGGCTGGCCGGAGGAGACCATCTTCACTTTTCCATGATCGTCGCCCATACCTTTGTCAATCCGGTGGAGTGGTGGGACGCCGAATGGATCGCCAACAACGTGACCGGCAAGATCGGAGCGCTGCAGGCGGAAAAAAAAGAGACTGCGCCATGAGCGGCAAACAACGCAAATTCAAAGTGACCAAAACCATTCAGGGCATCAACGACAAAATTCGCTCCGGCGACGTGGTGGTCGTCAACGCCGAGGAGATGATCGACATCGTCAAAAACGAGGGGGCGGCAGAGGCGGCCCGGCGGGTCGACGTGGTGACCACCGGAACCTTCGCGCCCATGTGCTCGTCCGGTGCGTTTATCAATTTCGGCCACGGCAAGCCGACCATCAAAGCCTCCCGGGTTTGGCTCAACAACGTTCCGGCTTACGGCGGCATCGCGGCGGTCGACTGCTACCTCGGGGCCACCGAGCCTTGCGAAGACGATCCGCTCAACAAAGTCTGGCCCGGAGAATTCAACTACGGCGGGGGCCATGTGATCCAGGACCTGCTGGCAGGCAAAAAGATCCACCTGAGGGCGGAAGGATACGGCACGAGCTGCTATCCGAGCCGCAGCCTGGAAAAAGAGGTTACCCTAAAGGGCCTGCCCATGGCCACCTTGTGCAACCCGAGAAACGGCTACCAGAACTACAACTGCGCCGTGAACCTATCGAAAAGAACGATCTATACCTATATGGGAACCCTCAAGCCCGGGGCGGCAAACGCCAACTACTGCTCGGCGGGCCAGCTCAGCCCGCTGTTCAACGACCCCCTGTATCGGACCATCGGCCTGGGGACCCGGATCTTTCTCGGCGGCGGCCAGGGATTCGTGACCTGGCACGGCACCCAGCACAATCCCAAGGCCAAGCGGACCGAAAAAGGGGTGCCCGTCTCTCCGGCCGGCACCCTCTGGGTCATGGGGGACCTTAAGCAGATGAGCCCCAAGTGGCTCATGGGCGTCAGCATCCGGGGCTACGGCAGTTCGCTGGCAGTGGGCCTGGGGGTGCCGATTCCCGTGCTCAACGAGGAAATCGCCGCTTTCACCGGGGTATCGGACGAAGATTTGTTCACCCAGGTCGTCGACTACAGCAGCGACTACCCCAACGGCACCGGAAAGACGCTCGGACAGGTCAGCTACGCCCAGCTCCGGAGCGGATCGATTCAACTCGGCAAAAAGACGGTTCCGACGGTTCCCCTGTCGAGCATGGTCAGGGCCCGGGAAATCGCCGAGATGCTCAAACAATGGATCGTCAAAGGCCGGTTTTTCCTGGGAGAACCGCAGGCGCCCCTGCCGGGCTGATCGAGGGCCCCGGCCGGGAACACCCATCGGCCTGCCGGCGCATTTTCCGGTCCAAAGAGCCAACCCGATGACCATGGCAGACAAGATTCGTACGTTCATCGCGCTTCCGCTTTCCGATGGGGTGCAAGAAGCGCTGGGCCGGCTCCAGGAGGATCTTCGTGGCGGCGGCCTGTCGGCCCGGTGGGTGACGCCGGCCAGTGTGCACCTCACCCTCCGCTTTATCGGCGACATCCCGCATGCCGACGTCGAGCCGATCGCCTCGGCCATGGCTGCGGCCGCCGCCGGGTGCCGTCCGCTTCGACTCCGGGTCCGGGGAATGGGCGTTTTCCCCGGGATCCGAAAGGCGCGGGTGTTGTGGGTCGGGCTCGGTGGAGAGACGGAGGCCCTGTTCGGCCTTCAGCAGCGCCTGGAGACCGAGCTTGCCGCCGTCGGCTTGGCCCCGGAAACGAGGCGCTTCCGGGCCCACCTGACTGTGGCGCGGTTCAAGGACCGGCCCGAGCCGGGCCGGATCGTCGATCTGCTGGATCGATTCAGCGAGTTTACCGCCGAGCCCTTTTCGGCTTCCGAACTGGTATTGTTCAGCAGCCGGCTGACACCGCAGGGCGCGGTCCACACTAGGATAAAAGAAATTTTGCTGGCGCCGCCCCATGACGGCCGGCAGCCGGCAGAAGGCAACGGGAGGACGACATGAGCAGCAATCAGCCCGACAAGCAGCGCGCCGTGGAAAGCGCGATGTCCCAGATCGAGCGCCAGTTCGGCAAGGGCGCCATCATGAAGCTCGGAAGCCGACCGGTGGTCGATGTGCCGACGATTCCCACCGGTTCTCTGGCCCTGGACAAGGCCCTGGGCGTCGGCGGGCTTCCCCGGGGCCGGGTCATTGAAATTTTCGGTCCGGAATCTTCCGGAAAGACCACCCTGGCCCTTCATGCCGTTGCCGAAGCCCAGCGCCGGGGCGGCATTGCCGCCTTTGTCGACGCCGAGCACGCCCTGGACACCGTCTATGCGCGAAAGCTCGGGGTCAACTGCGACGATCTGCTTGTCTCCCAGCCCGATACCGGGGAACAGGCGCTGGAAATCGCAGACATGCTCGTGCGAAGCGGCGCCATCGACATCCTCGTGATCGATTCGGTGGCCGCGCTGGTTCCCCGGGCCGAGATCGAAGGCGAGATGGGCGACTCCCACATGGGGCTGCAGGCCCGGCTCATGTCCCAGGCGCTGCGAAAGCTGACCGGGACCATCGGCAAGACCAATACCGCCCTGATCTTCATCAACCAGATCCGCATGAAGATCGGGATCGTCTTCGGAAATCCGGAGACGACCACCGGTGGAAATGCCCTGAAGTTTTACGCGTCGGTGCGGCTGGACATCCGCCGAACCGGGGCCATCAAGGACGGCCAGGAGGCAATCGGCAACCGGGCCAAGGTGCGGGTGGTCAAAAACAAGATGGCACCGCCGTTTCGCGAGGCCGAATTCGATATCATGTACGGCGAGGGAATCTCCCGCCACGGCGACCTGCTCGACATGGCCGTCAGCGTCGATCTCGTGGAAAAGAGCGGCTCGTGGTATTCCTACAATGGAGAACGGATCGGTCAGGGCCGGGAAAACGTGAAAAACTTCATGAAGGACAACCCCGACCTCACCGACGAGCTGTACAAGAATACCCGCATCGCCCTGGGCTTGGATCCGGGCAAGGCCCCGGAAGGGGAGGAAGACGCCGCCGGAAAGAAGGAAAAAGCGCCGCAGAAAGCATGAGGCCGGAATCCAGGGAAAAAACTGGATGCCCCCGGATCGGAGTCCGGGGCAGGCTTATCTTCGCTCCGGTCCGCTCGACCGGAATGACGGACTTGGTTTGGCGAAGTTTCACATAAGCCCCGCCGCTGGCCGCGAGGCGGTCAGTTTGACCAAGGGTGAAACTATTTTTATATAATATCATGATATTTTTACATTTTTCTTGTTACTTTTCTTTGCTCGCCCAAAGAAAAGTAACCAAAAGAA